>JAJRUR010000255.1 GCA_024277695.1 Bacteroidota bacterium
AAGCTCAGGCAGCTGATCCATCAAAAAGCAAAACAAAAAAGAAGAAAAAGAAGAAAAAGAAGAAAAAATCCATACGCATCGATGAGCGTTTTATCTCCGAATCTCTCGCCAATCTGCTTTGGTTGCAAGGCCATCATAAAGCATCCATCAAAATGTTTAAGAAATTGGGTTTGAATAATCCGGATAAAAAGCGTTACTTTGCAGCCCAAATAAAAAAATTAAAGAAACAGAGATGAATCTAGTTACCTTATTTACCATTTTAATCGCTTTGATCTGTGTACTATTGATGGTGGTCGTACTGATCCAAAATCCCAAAGGAGGTGGTGTGGACTCTACTTTCGGTGGTCAAAGCGCCAACCAAATGTTAGGTGCTGCACGATCTACTGACTTTATCGAAAAACTCACTTGGGGACTCTTTATAGCGATGGTAGTCCTCAGCATACTCACTACCCTGAGTATAGGATAAAAGCACTTTTTCCCGAAAATTTTTTTTAATAAAGTTGGTCCTTTCGGATGTTTTTTCTGCTTTACTCGCGGCTTCTTGCACAGCAGAGAAGAAAGAAGCTGCATGTCCTCTTACTCCCCTATCCCTCTTTGCGTAGAATATACCACTAACCCAATTTCTTATGACCATCATTTGATATAATACGCTGACTCGTCAGGCTTGAGCGGACGACTAAACCATAGCGGCCTTCTCAAGCCATTGGGACCTGGTGCAGGACGGGTCATAGCAAGCCATTCTCGATACACTTCCATCGATTTATTGGTATCCACAAAAATATCTCCGTACTTATCATTGGGTCCAGGTACCTCTATGCGCACCCGTTGTAACCAAGCGTGGTGTCCACTCACCGGATCGGGGTGTACAGCATGGGTCATATTTTGATGTACGCCGCCATCAGTCCAAAATATACGAGAACTATCGCCGTCCTCTGATTGGAATGGTTGGATACCCCTTATCGTCTCCATCTTCCATCCTCCATCATCATTGGACTGAATATTGACCGTATTGGTAGCCCATCGATTACCGATTTTGTCCTGGGGTCGTCTCCAGCGTCCTATATGATGCGAACAAGCCACAATTCCGGGTTTGATCGATTGTGTTACCCAAACCTTATCCACAAAATATCCAATATCTGTAACAATTTTGACCAAATCTCCGGTCTTAAATCCAAACTTTTCTGCCTCTTGCGGATGCATCCAAATAGGATTACGATTAGATATCTCCACAAGCCATTTGGCGTTGCCGGATCGGGAGTGGATCAAGGTCGGGAGTCTAAAATTGGGCAACAGACAATATTCGTTTTTGGATCGATCCAGATTGTCCGGATGAATGTGGGACTTGACATAGCGCGGAATCGCATATTCAGGCCATTTCCAATCCACCATCGTCTGCGAATAAAATTCTTGTCGCCGTGATGGAGTAGGAAATCCCACATAAGGCGTGCCATCGATCATAATGCCTATTGTTTTGCCACTTTTTAGAATCAATCCACTCTCGGGATCTACTTGACTGCCTTCCATATCCGCAGCGGTCAAAACGCGCTCATTCTTCTTGAAGGCAAACTTTTCGATCTCAAAAGCACCATACTTGCGCATATATTCGAGCTCCGCAAAATCTCCTACAAAGCCATCGGCTTTGGCGGCTTCGGGTAGTCCTTTTATGCGTTCGAATATATACTGGTAATATTCGTCGATGTTGATCTTCTGTCCTTCGCGATATGGCGAAATAAAATGTTTGCGGATACCCAAATCGTCATCTTTGTCTATCCTCCAAGATAGTTCTATCCAAAATTCGTCTTCTTCCCATACTTCCCCGGGATTGACTTCATAGGTAAATTGGACTTTTTCGCCACGGCGACGTGCTGCCTCTCGCAACACGGGCTGTCTAAATGCTACCCACATACCACCGTGTGTCGCATAACTATTGATATCGTGCCGCTCTGCAGAGTGTCCCATCGGAAGTACATAATCTGCAAAAAATGCAGTTTCGTTCCAAGTAGGTGTCAGCGCAATATGCATCCCGAAATATTTTTCGTCCGAGAGGACTTCCATCCAACTAAAACCATCAGGATATGTCCATACGGGATTAAATACTCTAGTAAAATAGACATCCATTTTGCCTCGTCCTTCTTTGATCATATGAGGTAGTAAGAAACTCATTTCGAAAAACGATAGCGGATATTCTTTTGGAAAATGCAGCTCATTCCAAAATTTTTGCCCGGGAGGCACATCAAAAAATGTCGGTTTGAACTTGTTCCAACTGTTCGGAGATGTACCACCCACAGTACCCACACTTCCCGTCACTACATTGAGAAAATGCAGTGCGCGAGATACTGCCCATCCCCCCAGATTGCCTATCGAAGCACTACGCCAGGTATGGGTAGCAAATCGCTCACCCGCTTGTCCTATCTCTCTACCGATTTGGCGAATCATCTCCGGCTCGATGTCGGATTCTTTGGCAGCATATTCGGGTGTAAACTCGGCATACTCCTCCAGTAGCTTTTCGATAAATTGCTCAAAAACAGGCTCGACATCAGGGTGTTCTTTCTTCAAATATTCCTTCCAGTTGACCCATTTTTCCATATAAGCTCGATTGTATAAGCCTTCTTCTAAAATGATCTTGACCCAAGCGAGCAAGATAGCTGCTTCCGAACCCGGATAGGTCGGCATCCAGTAATCGGCCATACTAGCAGTATTGGACAATCGGGGATCCATCACAGCGAGCTTGGCTCCCTTCATTTTTCCTTCGATGATGCGTTGGGCGTGCGGATTGAAATAGTGACCACTCTCTAAGTGTGCCGATATCAATAATATAAATTTGGCATTGGCATGATCAGGAGAAGGGCGATTGTAACCCATCCACATATTGTATCCAGACCGTGCTCCACCAGAGCATATATTCGTATGGCTGTTGTGCCCGTCAATACCCCAAGACTGGAGTACTCGGTTAGTATAGCCCTCATGTCCCGGTCTCCCAACGTGATAAGCTACCTCGTTTTGGCGGCCTTCTTTGAGTGCTTTGCGTATGCGTGCAGAAATTTCATCCAGCGCCTGATCCCAGCTGATACGTTCCCACTCTCCCGAACCTCGCGGACCTTTTCTCTTCAGCGGATAAAGTATTCTGTCCGGATCGGTCAACTGATTGATCGTTGCGGGACCTTTGGCACAGTTGCGACCTCGACTACCCGGGTGATAGGGGTTACCTTCCAGCTTTCGGATCGTATTGGTCTCCTTGTCGATAAAAGCTGTAAGCCCACAAGCAGATTCGCAATTGAAGCAGGTTGTGGGTACGATCGTATAATGTCTCTTATCGCGTTTTGGCCAGGAAGTGGCTTCATACTCCACCCAATCGTCCCATTGGTCGGGTGGCGGAAAATTGGTCAGTTGACCCGGCTCGGTAAGTCTTTTGGCCGGATCGATATCTTCTCTGTGAAGATCCGGAATGAGCTTTAGTTTTTGTGCTATACTTTCTATAAATGAAGGCTTATTGTATCCCATGATTTATTTCTTTTTTTTTATGGAGTTAGACCAAATGAATTCTTTGCGGAGCCTCTACCCAAACATGTTCGGTAAGGTACACTCCCAACAGGATGAAGGCACCTGCCAAACTGAGTGATATGGGATGAGTCCCTAAAAATATTAATATCCCTATCGGTAGGATATTTCCCAAAAGGATGATTCCAAACCAAAATTTATTTTTGTAACGCCCACTCAGAATAGAGTGTGCAGTTTGTTTGGCATCTGAAGTCGGATGTGGTGTGATCATTTCCAAAAGGAGAGTACCCAGATTGAAGGCGATAGAAAGAATCAACATCATTTTGAGATATCCAAGCCAAGATTCTGATCCTCCTAAGACCATAGTTACTATCCCAAAAGCTGCTCCTCCCGCCATCAAACTATGCACCAGCATATGGATAGATAGCGTTGGTGACTGCCAGAAATCTCTTCCTTTGGCTTGGGCCAATAGAAAGGCAGTATAAATCGCCACGATAATCGCCGTAGCTGCCGTTAACCACATCGTGATGGCTTTGACTTTGGTCCATCCTAAGAAATAACTCACGGCAAGTAAACTCAATAATCCACCAAAAACCGTAATGGCATATCCCCCACGCACAAGCCAAGACTTCCATTGTGGTCTCAACAATACGTTTAGAAAACGATCAGGCCTATCCAAATCCTTTACCAACAAAGCACCTGTCAATGCCAAGAATACCAGTCCGATAATTACCGTAACCCAATCCAAAGCAAAACCCATCTGTCCCTCAACAAAAAACCTACTAATAAAAGCTACCAAAAAAGCACCTGCTGATATCGCCTTGGTCCATATGTATGCCGACACTTCCCAGCCCCAAAGAATTCCTTTGTCTGGAGCTTGATATGCTTTTCGTGGCTTTCCTTTCAATACATTGACTAATTTATCACCCTCATGCTCATTACGGTTCATTTGCTGAATGGCTTCGATGACATCCGAATTGGAAAATGCCAATTTTTCGGCCTCCTTGGCATAATGACCCACACCGAGAGTTTGGGCATTCCACATATTGTCAGCACTTTCGAGTCCCGCTTCAGGCGTGAGCGATGACGAATCACCATCTATATAGAACAAATTGGGCTTCGTACCTTTTTCAGGCTTTCGTACAGATACTTGCTGGCGTGAAAGAAGCTTGGATATCTTGGAGTTAGGATTATCCATATCTCCCGAAATAATAGCTTCTTCGGGGCATACGTTGACACAGGCTGGCTCTAGGCCAATATCCACACGATGTGCACAGTAGTTGCACTTGGCAGCAGTATTGGTTTTCGGGTCTATATATATGGCGTCATAAGGACACGCTTGCGTACAGGATTTGCAGGCTATACATCGCCGATTATCAAAGTCCACAATCCCATCATCGCGAATGAAAAGGGCTTCTACCGGACAGATAGTTACACAAGGTGCATCCGTACAATGATTGCATCGCATGACAGAAAAAAGCCTCCGGGAATCCGGAAATACCCCTTTTTCTATGTATTTGACCCAAGTCCTATTCACCCCGATCGCAACATCGTGCTCCGACTTGCATGCCGTAGTACAGGCATGACATCCAATGCACTTTCGGTTATCTATTATAAATCCGTATTTCATACAGCAGAAGTGTTTTTTGATTAGTAAATGGTCTTTCAGAAAAATGAAGCTGCAATATATGTACAATTGTTCATATAATGAAATAAAAGAGACGTACAAAACAATCATCTCTAGATAATATCTCAAAACTACTTCTAGTGCTAAGTATCTGGGGTCGCTTCTTTTGGTTTACTACGAAGCGAGGCGGATGTATTTTATCTGTGCTTATAAGCACAAAGATACTTTACTCAAGTTTCGGTAGTTAAAATCAATAAATCGAGGTTAAATAAATCAACTTTCCTAAAAAATAGGATATGGATGACACCGAAAAATATTTATTTGAGTGGATAGCTTGATAGAAACGGTGAACTGGTCGCACCTACGGTGCTACTACAAACCGTTTGCTCCTCCGAAGCAGATGACAAAATAGCTTAATGCAAAAAAGCCCCGGCGGGGCGACCTGTAAAATATGTTCATTGCATACACGCAAATATATTTCAGAAACAATACGAAACGCAATCAAAAATTACTATGCATTTTTTGGTAAGGTTACACGATCTCCGGACAGTTTTTATGCGTAGTCTGACACATAACTCCTTAAAAATTTGTTGAGTTTGTCAAAACAATGCGAAGTAACCAGTGGTGATTTCGCGAGATTATTTGTATATTGCACTGGGAGTTGTTTTTGTTATTTGTACCTACAATATACTGAAATTCAGCTAATTATAGGAAAAAATAACTCCCTTTTTTCTATTTTGTAACTGCCGAAACTTGAGTACTTTATTCTGTACTTTGGAGGTTATGTGGTCACTTGCCAAGACAACACGATGTTAAAGGCACTATTCAAATTGCCTCAACTGCTTTACCAAGCCTTTTAGACCTTGCTTATCCAGCTCAAAAAGCATCGGTGAGGCCTGCTCATAAGTAGAAAAATTGCCCAGCGTAACCCTGTATGCATAGCGGTGCCCCGATATCTTCCGTATAGCAAGTGGACTAAAGCCGGAGTCCTCCATTTTGCGCTTTAGTTTTTGGGCATTTTCTCGGCTTCCAAAAGCACCAAGTTGGATCGTAAAGCCTGCTAAAGTGTTCGTAGTTTGGTCAGCTGCTATCAGAGGAGTGCTCACAACATTTTGAGCTGAGGTACTCGGCTGATGAACTGGTCGACGCATTGGATCTTTGGATTTTGCGGCTCCTTTAGAATCGACCGAAGTCCTTTCCTGATCACTCGATACGGCACGATGGGCTCCGGCTACTTCAACACCTTCGAGATTGCCTGATTTAAAATTTTTGTGCCAGCGCAGCAAAGACTTAAAAGCCTCCGGACCAAAAGTATTTTCATATCGTCCAATGAGTTTATTCTCGGTATTAAAAAAAAGAATCGTCGGCAGATACTTGATATCATATTGCGCCTTTAAGGCAAAACCCTCAAACTCATCGATATCCATACGCACAGCGAGATAATCTCTTTTCATCATGCTGACCAGTTCATTATCCGAAAAAGTAAACTTCTCCATCCATTGGCAGGGTGAACACCACTCCGCTTCAAAAATCATTAGGTAGGGTACATTTCGCTCAGAAGATTTTTGGCGCGCTTCCAGCAAAGAGCCTACAAACAGTGGGCTAGGCTCCGTGTACCAAGATGAGGAGATAAATAATACCGCAAGTACAAAAAATATTCTAATCTTCATAAAAATCATATTAAGTAAAACTTAAAACTATAAACTACATGGTTGATAGTATTTTATACATTGCAAAAGCGATGCCAGTTTTTAGCTAATGCTATTTAGACCCCAAAACATCGAACACCTTACTATTATTTATTACCTTCGCCGCTGCTTTAATTCGATTAGATATGAATAGACCCAGAGCTGTCATAAAAGGTGTATTTGGATATACCCCCGCATACGTTATGACAAACCACGAATTGGAGACACTCGTGGACACCAATGACGAATGGATCCGTACACGCACTGGAATCTCTGAACGCAGAATCATGAAAGACCCTGACAAGGCTACTGTCTTTATGGGCACAGAAGCGGCCAAGGGGCTCTTAAAAAAAACAGGCCTAGACCCACTCGAGATCGACCTAGTGATCTGTGCTACGGTGACCGCTGACTATATTTTTCCGGATAACGGTACTGCAATAGCCAAAAATATAGGAGCAGACAATGCCTTTGGCTATGATGTCAATGCCGCTTGTTCGGGTTTTCTCTATTCTCTTTCTTCAGCTTGCATTATGTTGGAGACCGGTCGCTACAAGAATATCCTCGTCGTCGGAGCAGATAAGATGTCTTCGATCACAGACTTTACCGATAGAGCCACATGCATCCTTTTTGGAGATGCTGCAGGAGCTGTATTGATCTCCGCAGAAACGGATACCGAATATGGTTTTCAGGACTCGATCTTGCACAGTGATGCCTCGGGTAGAAAACTGCTCTATATGAAAGGAGGAGGAGCACTCCATCCGGCCACTGTAGAGTCCGTCCGAAATCGAGATCATTATGCTTATCAAGACGGACGATCAGTTTTCAAACAAGCGGTACTCAAAATGGCAGAAGCCGTAGATGAAGTCATGAAACGTAACAATCTCAAGCCCGATGATTTGGATTGGGTCGTAGCCCATCAAGCCAACTTACGTATCTTAACCTCTGTGTCCAAACAACTTGACCTGCCTATGGAAAAATTTATGGTCAATATACACAAATACGGCAATACCACTTCAGCCACCATACCCTTATGCCTTTGGGAGTGGGAGTCACAGCTCAAAAAAGGTGATCAACTCATACTTACCGCATTTGGGGGAGGTTTTACCTGGGGTGCTATCTACTTAAAATGGGCTTATGATAGCCAAGATTAATATTTTTTATGTACATTTGATACGCTAAATCAATACCATGGCCAATACATCAGAGATCCATAACGGACTTACTATCAATTATAATGGCGACATCTATAGTGTTGTCAAATTTCAACACGTCAAGCCCGGAAAGGGAAATGCCTTCGTGCGCACAAAGCTCAAAAGCCTCACCTCCGGCAAAGTCATTGACAATACATTTGCAGCCGGTCACAAAATTGATGTGGTCCGAGTCGAACGACGAAAATATCAGTTCCTCTATAAAGACGAAAGTGGATATCACTTTATGAACAATGAAACCTATGACCAAATATCTCTCGACGAAAAACTCCTCGATCGAGCAGATCTCATGAAGGAAGGAAGCAATGTAGAAGTACTCTTCCACGCCGAAAAAGAAATTCCACTCCAAATAGAACAGCCGCAATATGTCGTACTCGAAGTTACCTATACAGAGCCCGGCGTTAAAGGTGACACAGCTACCAATACCCTCAAACCTGCTACTGTGGAGACAGGAGCTACCGTCAGAGTCCCCTTGTTTATAAATACAGGCGAAAAAATAAAAATCGATACTCGCTCCGGCGAATACCTCGAACGCGCCAAAACATAATACACCATAACTCCATCAATAAAATAAAAAAAAATTTACTTATGGATTATAAAGACATCCAAAGACTTGTAAAACTCATCAATCGAGAGCAACTCGCCGAATTCAAAATGCGCGATGCTGACTTCGAAATTAGTATCCGTACCATCAACTATTCGAAATCTCCCAAAACACAAATTATATCTTCGACAGAGTCGATAGTGCCCGCCGGATCCGATGAACTGATGACACCGCAGCAACAAACTTCTGAACCCATGGTGCAAAAAGAAGCCGCTGCAGGAGATACAGAACAAAATCAGGACTTGATCGAAATAAAATCACCCATTGTAGGTACATTCTATCGATCTGCATCTCCCGAAAAGCCCCCTTATATCAAAGTTGGGGATCAAGTAGACCAGGGACAGGTCGTCTGTATCATCGAAGCGATGAAACTCTTCAACGAAATAGAATCCGAGATATCCGGCAAAATCGTAAAGGTCCTCGTCGAAGATGCTCAACCCGTCCAATATGACCAAGCACTATTTTTGGTAGACCCTAAGGGCTAATATTCCTAAAACCCCTTTATAACTCTTCATTGGATATGTTTAACAAAATACTTATAGCTAATCGGGGCGAAATAGCACTCCGTATCATCAGAACCTGCAAAGAAATGGGTATAAAGACCGTGGCGGTGTACTCTACTGCTGACCGCGAAAGCCTCCACGTCCGATTTGCGGATGAGGCTATCTGTATCGGTCCTCCACCCTCTTCCGAATCATACCTCAGCATACCCAAAATCATGGCTGCCGTCGAAATCAGCAATGCGGATGCAATACATCCCGGCTATGGATTCCTTGCAGAAAATGCAGACTTTGCAGAGGTATGTCAAGAATATGGTATCAAATTTATCGGGCCCACTCCGGAAATGATCCGAAAAATGGGTGATAAAATCACTGCCAAAGAAACTATGCGCAAAGCCGGAGTTCCCGTCATCCCCGGATCTAAAGACCTCATCAAGTCTATAACTCAAGGCAAAAAAATGGCCGCAGAAGTCGGATACCCTGTCATCCTAAAAGCTACTGCCGGAGGAGGAGGAAAAGGCATGCGCATCGTGCGTACTGAAGAAGAGTTTGAAGAAAACTTTGACTTGGCCAGAAACGAAGCCAAAAGTTCCTTTTCGAATGATGGCATCTATATTGAAAAATTTATCGAAGAACCTCGACACGTTGAAATCCAAATCCTCGGCGACCAATACGGCAAAGTTATCCATATGTCCGAAAGAGACTGTACTATTCAGCGAAGACACCAAAAGCTCGTCGAAGAAAGCCCCTCGCCGGTCGTCAACAAAACCCTAAGAAAAAAAATGGGTGCCTCGGCCATTAAAGCCGGCAAAGCCATAAACTATGAAGGAGCAGGAACCGTCGAGTTTTTACTGGACATCCATGGCAAATACTACTTTATGGAGATGAATACGCGTATCCAAGTAGAACATACAGTCACAGAAGAAGTAACCGATCGAGACCTCATCAAAGATCAAATACGCATTGCCGCCGGAAAAAAAATAGAAAGTAAGTCCCTCTTTCCGGAGATGCATGCTATAGAATGTAGAATCAATGCAGAAGATGTCTATCACAATTTCAGACCCTCACCAGGAGGGATAAAATCTTTTCACAGCCCCAAAGGTCATGGTGTACGAGTAGATACACACGTATATGCGGGATATGAAATCCCTCCTTTCTATGACAGTATGATTGCCAAACTGATATGTAGAGCACATACGAGAGAAGAATGTATAAAAAAAATGGAGAGAGCTCTTGAAGAGTTTATTGTCGAAGGAATACAAACCACCGTACCGTTTCATCTAAAATTGATGCGTGATGAGCGGTTCAATTCAGGTATCTACAATACGAGTTTCCTCGAAGATTTTGATATGTCTGCAGAAGAATAGGTGCTGAGGTGTTGGGGTGATTTGGACCTTTTATATAACTGTTACGAACAGATGAAAACCATCAAACGACTTCTTGCCCTTATCGCTCCGTACAAAAGACTTATATTTCTAAATATATTTAGTAATATTATGGTCGCAGTTTTTACTATTGCGAGCATTCCTGCCTTCATTCCTTTTCTCCGATTGATCTTTGGAATGGAAAACAACAAAGTGCTGAACCCTGTCGCTTTCAGCTTGCATCCCAAATATATGTTACAGCATATCAAATACCAATTTGCCGAACTCATCCAGACCCAATCCAGAGAAACCGCCTTGCTCTACATATGTCTGCTTCTCGTTGTCTTGTTTTTTTTAAAAAATCTTTTTCGTTATCTCTCGCTGGCGAGCATAGCTCCTGTCCGAAATGCCATCGTACGCGACCTGAGAGCATCCCTTTATGAAAAATATATTGAGCTCCCCCTAGCCTTTTATGATCAACAAAAAAAGGGGGACTTAGTGGCGCGAATTACTTCAGACCTTACTGAGGTAGAATGGAGCATACTCAACGTAGTAGAAAGTCTTTTCAGACAACCTCTCATCATTTTAGGCGGACTGGGATTTATGATCTACATACACCCTCTATTGAGTATTATCGTCATCGCTCTTGTATTGTTTACCGGATTCATAATCGGCGGTATAGGACGAAAATTAAAAAAAGAATCCCACGATGCACAAAATCTCCAAGGAGAACTCATCAGCCATATACACGAAAGCCTAAGCGGTATCAAAATAATCCAAAGCTTCAATGCCCAGACGATTGTCAAAAATATATTTGACACACTGAATAATAGTTACCGCAAAAAAATCAATCGTATTTTGTGGAAAAGAGATCTGTCTTCTCCGCTTTCCGAATTTTTAGGTGTTTGTGTGTTTGCCATCTTGCTTTGGTATGGATCAAAAATTGTATTTAGCGGACAGCTCAACCCCGAGACATTTTTTGCTTTTCTTATCGCTTTTTTTTATATCATCGAACCGGCCAAATCTTATTCTACTGCACATTATCATCTCACAAAAGGTATGGCTGCCCTAGATCGAATAGATACAATCCTACAAATGGACGACAAAGTCAACCCTTCATACCCAATCACTTCAAAAAATAGTTTTGACGACAAAATTGTCTTTAGTAACGTTAGTTTTAAATATAACAACTCCGATAGACCAGCCATCCATAATTTGAATTTTACTATAGAAAAAGGCCAACACGTAGCTTTAGTAGGGCGTTCGGGTTCAGGAAAATCCACCATTGCAGATTTGCTATCTAGATTTTACGAAATTTCCAGTGGACAAATAACGATAGACGGCCAAGATATACGTTCTATAAACCTATCCGACTTGAGACATCTTATCGCCATCGTAACCCAAGAACCCATTCTTTTTCATGATACTATCGAAAACAATATTCGTTTCGGTAGAAAGAATGCCACATCCCAAGACATCCGAAGAGTCGCTAAAATGGCATATGCCCACGATTTTATAAGCAATACAGAAGATGACTACCAAACCATAATCGGTGATCGCGGAGATAGACTATCGGGAGGAGAACGCCAGCGCATAGCTCTAGCTCGTGCCTTGTTAAAAGACCCCCCTATCCTCGTACTTGACGAAGCTACATCAGCACTCGATTCCGAATCCGAAAACTTGATCCAAAAGGCACTACAGCAGGCCCTATTGGATCGGACAGCTTTGATCATCGCACACCGACTATCTACCATCAAAGCTTGCGATAAAATTATCGTCGTAGACCAAGGCAAAATTATCGAACAGGGTACTCATGACCAACTGATCCAACATCGAGGAGCATATTATAAATTTTTGATATTACAGCAGTCTATGGACGGATAGAATATTTTTTTAAAAAAAAACTACCAAAGTTGATGAGATTAAAATGACCGGCAAAGCTAAAAAGCTATTGCTCAAGGTAAAGCTGTTCTACGCATACCGAAGTGCGAAAAAGTCTAATCAGTAATTACTGATTTTTTGTACAATAATTGTATTTTTGTCACCCAAACGGACGACCATGAATTTTACCCTCACTGAAGAACATCACGCAGTACAAGAAGCCACACGTGATTTTGCACGGCAAGAATTGCTCCCAGGAGTCATTGATCGCGATCGTGAAATGAAATACCCTGCAGAACAAGTCAAGCTAATGGGCGAACTGGGTTTGTTGGGTATGATGGTCGATCCGAAATACGGCGGCGGAGGAATGGATACGATTTCTTATGTGCTCGCGATGGAAGAGATATCAAAAATCGACAATTCCTGCTCAGTCATCATGTCAGTCAATAATTCGCTCGTCTGCTGGGGTATAGAGACTTTTGCTTCTGAAGAACTCAAACAAGAATATCTGCCAAAGCTCGTCACAGGAGAATGGATCGGAGCATTTTGTCTTTCTGAACCCGAAGCCGGTAGTGATGCGACATCACAACGTACAACGGCTATAGACATGGGGGACCATTATCTACTCAACGGTACTAAAAACTGGATAACAAATGGCGGATCTTCAAAGCTCCACGTAGTCATAGCACAATCAGACCCCTCCAAAAAACACCGCGGAATCAATGCTTTTATAGTAGAGACTTCTTGGGATGGTGTGACGATCGGTGCCAAAGAAGATAAGCTCGGCATTCGCGCCAGCGATACACATACCATCATGTACTCAGATGTCAAAGTACCAAAAGAAAATAGGATCGGTGATGAAGGGTTTGGTTTCAAATTTGCGATGAAAGTGCTTTCCGGTGGTCGCATAGGCATAGCAGCCCAAGCACTGGGAATAGCCGCCGGAGCATTTGAACTAGCTACTGCGTATGCTCAAGAACGAGAAGCCTTTGGTAAGCCCATCGCCAAACACCAAATCATTTCTTTCAAACTAGCTGATATGGCCACTCAAATCCAAGCTGCCAGATTACTAGTACACAAAGCAGCGCAAACCAAAGACCTAGGACTTGATTTTACAAGAGCTGCTGCCGCTGCCAAAGTTTTTGCCTCTGAAGTAGCTATGCGTCAAACGGTTGAAGCCGTTCAGATCCATGGAGGCTACGGATTCGTCAAAGAATACCACGTAGAACGCTTGATGCGAGATGCTAAAATCACACAGATCTATGAAGGTACCTCCGAGATCCAACGCCTTGTCATAGCTCGCGATATTTTAAGAAAAGCTAATCTCTACTGATCATCGACCGATCTTCCGGCACATACACTCTGAAATACCGACAATTGCTTCTCTGCATACACACTGCTGTCGGTTTATCCATAGCCCAGCCAAGCCCCAATCCAAAATTAGCCTAAAGAAATAATAATTCATATCAAGGAGTAAACTTGTTCAGAACTTTTCATGTTTAACCAATCAAATATATCTACATGAAGACGAGTTTGCTAGTCGGTCGCTTTGCAGGAATTCCGTTAAAAATACATTGGTCTTTCAGCTTAATATTTTTATATGTCTTTTATATCTCCGTCGATGAAGGACTCGACTATGCAGGTATTTCTTTTATTAGCCTCTTGATTTTGTCCGTATTTGTATGTGTCATCTTGCACGAGTATGGGCATGCGCTCACTGCAAGGCGCTATGGGGTTCAAACCAAAGACATCCTAGTCACTCCGATTGGAGGTATAGCGCGACTGATGAAAATGCCCGACAAGCCCATCCAAGAAGTGTGGATAGCACTCGCCGGACCTGCGGTCAATGTCGTGATTGCCCTTCTCTTAGCGATCGCGCTATGGATCACCGGACTGCCTCAAAATCTTGACATCGACCTGCTCGATCAAATGGCATGGCAGGATATGACCAAACTCTTTATGACTACGCTGCTCATGATGAATGGTATCTTAGTGATCTTCAATATGCTCCCGGCTTTTCCCATGGATGGCGGTCGAGTACTACGAGCACTCATCTCTATGCGCTACTCTAAAAAAAGAGCTACCCAAATCGCATCCTATTTGGGACAAATCATTTCGATAGTCTTTATCGGAATAGGATTTTGGAAAAATAATTACAGTCTGGGATTTATCGGTTTTTTTGTTTTTGTAGCCGCTCGAGGCGAATACAGATCACTGCTCATGGAGCTCAAGCTCAAAGAACTCAAGGCAAAAGATGTGATGAAAACAGATTTTAATAGATTCTATTTTCGGGATCCGATGAAAGATATCATCGAGGCCTATGATCAAAAGCGAGGCAAACACTTTATCATTTTGGATGATGAAGAAAAAGCCATAGGGTTGATTACAGAACAACTCATATTACGAGCCAAAGAAAGAAATGATATTCTATCACCGGCCTCCGAGTATTTGTATCCGTCCACTGAAAGACTGACTCCCCAAACGAGCATTCAAGCTATCATCAACCGATTTAGAGCAGATAAGCTCTTCTTACTTCCGGTCTTTCAAGGAGAATATCTCGTAGGACTGATCGATCGAGATGATATCCAGCGAGCCCTGATGGGCAAAGCCTGATTTTTTCTAAAAAAATCGTGATCAATTCTGCTAAAATGGTAACTCCTCAAAAGGATCATCTTGGCTATCCTCTTCGGGCATCGGAGCACTGTCCATATCAGGCATCGGAGCAGCAGCACCGGTCTCTGACCTGACCGCATCTATTTTCCAAGCATTCAGATTCGTAAAAAACTTGTCTTGCCACTCTCGCCCGCGAAGGTCAAATGTGATTTTGACCTCATCGCCGGGCTTAAATCGATCTGCCAACCCGCAGCGATCCTGTGTCAGCTGAAACTTAATGTATTGTGGATAATTACCGTCTTGTACTAATAAGATGATGTCCCTTGTCTGAAAAGTTTCTGATTTCGACTGGATATCAAATATTTTGTGCAACTTACCTTCGATCTCAAAACTCATAGTAGCTTTGTTTTATAAATTAATAATTCTTATGAAAACATCAAATGTAATATACCTCGGCCAATTAAGGGCAAAAATGACCCATAATAAATCATCCTCAACAGTCATAACCGATGCACCCACGGACAATCAAGGCAAGGGAGAAGCTTTTTCGCCTACAGATATTGTTGCAACTGCTCTTGCAAGTTGCATGCTGACTATTATGGGCATCAAAGCACAAGACAAAAAATGGAATATCGAAGGAAGCTCTGTCCAAATAAATAAAATCATGGCTTCCAATCCTCGACGTATCCAAAAAATAGAATTGGACATCCATATGATGTGCGCCACAAATCTCCTAAAAAAAGAAAAGCACCTTTTAGAGACTGCCGCTCGCAACTGCCCCGTAGCAAAGAGTCTCCACCCGGACATCATCCAACAAGTCACTTTCTATTGGGAGCTATGAATATCCGCATCCATCTAGCCAAAAAAGAACTCCACGGTTCCGTCAGACTCCCCGGCTCCAAAAGCATCAGTAATCGACTGCTGATCATCGACGCGCTATCCGGATTCCGATCCAATATCCAGCTGCTCTCCAAAGCAGATGACACAACGATACTCCAAAAAGCTCTACATACTACCCAAAGCACTATAAATGCTCATGATGCCGGTACAGCCTATCGGTTTCTTACAGCTTATTATGCCATCCTCGAAGGAAAGAACACGACACTGATAGGTACAAATCGAATGCACAATAGACCCATAGCACCTCTAGTACGAGCTCTCCAATCACTCGGTGCAGATATAAAATACCTCGACCAAGATGGCTTCCCTCCACTCCACATACACGGTACTCCTCTCCAACAACAAACACAACTCGTTTTAGATAGATCGCAGAGTAGTCAGTTTGTCTCTGCACTCCTCCTCATAGCTCCATATATCCGAAATGGACTACGACTAGACTTGGCAGGTAAGGCCGTTTCCGAACCCTATATCCATATGACCATCGATCTAATGAGACATTTCGGAGCCAAAATCCAACACAATGAAAAATACATCATCGTAGATCCCGGAAGCTATCCACCGAGCACTTATGAAGTAGAGTCCGACTGGTCAGCAGCAGTATTTTTTTATACTATGGCCTCCTTGGTCCCAAGCCGATTACAAATCTCCAATCTCCATATGCATAGCACCCAAGCAGACCAACAAATTGCCAACTTTTGCAATGACCTCGGTGTATTTTCTTTGCAAAATGGCTCCGATATCTCGCTCAACTCTATGCCTAGATGTCCAAGACTACCTTACTCTATTGATGCCGCTACTTGTCCCGACCTCGTCCCGGCATTAGTCACTGCACTCGCTCTACTTGGGATAGATACCGAGATAAAAAACGTAGCTCACCTGAGGTTAAAAGAGTCAGACCGCATTCTTTCACTCCAAAAGGAACTCTCCAAAATAGGAGCAAATATTCTTACTAAAAAGGATCATATATATCTCTCCGGACTGACAAAAGTCGTCCCGAATACCATATTTGAATCACACGATGATCATCGCATCGCCATGAGCCTTGCACTTTTGGCTATTGCCAATCCAATTATCATCCAAGGCGCAGAGTGTGTCAGCAAATCATTTCCGGAATATTGGGACCAATTAAGTCAATTGGGATTTGATATCCAAAAAAAATAAAGAACAACACAGCATGAATTTCATAGATACATCACACCCATTCATCTATAAAATAGCACTTTATTGAATCTATTGGGCACGCTTACTGTTATCATCTATAAAAAACCTTACAATCATGACAGAATTTATTTCTCCATTCTTTTTTGTGCTAGTATTGGCCTTAGCATATTTGATCCTTACATCCCTCTTTACCGTCAAGCAACAAACTGCATACTTAATTGAGCGTTTTGGAAAATTTCAGAGTGTACGTCAAGCAGGACTTCATTTCAAGTATCCCGTACTAGATCGGATAGCCGGCAAAGTCAATCTAAAGATCCAACAACTCGACGTACCGGTCGAAACCAAAACCTTGGACGATGTCTTTGTACGCGTAAAAGTATCTGTCCAGTTCAAAATCCTTTCGGAAAAAATCTATGACGCTTGGTATCGACTCCAAAACCCGCACGATCAAATAACTTCGTATATTTTTGACGTCGTCCGAGCCCAAGTACCCAAAATGAAACTCGATGATGTATTCGTCCGAAAAGATGATATCGCCAAAGCCATTCGCCGAGAGCTAGAAGAATCTATGAACGAATACGGATATGGAATCGTAAAAGCTCTCGTGACAGATATAGATCCTGCGCAAGAAGTCAAAAATGCCATGAACCGCATCAATGCTGCCGAACGTATCAAAGTCGCTGCCGAATATGAAGGCGAAGCCGAACGCATACGAATCGTAGCCAAAGCTACCGCTGAAGCTGAAAGCAAACGGCTCCAAGGTCAAGGCATCGCCGACCAACGAAGAGAAATAGCCCGAGGCCTCGAAGAATCCGTCGATGTGCTAAATCGCGTAGGGATTAATTCGCAAGAAGCCTCTGCTCTCATCATTGTCACACAACACTATGATACCTTACAGTCCCTCGGCGAACACGCCAACAGTAACCTCATCTTATTGCCCAATACGCCGAATGCAGGTAGTGATATGCTCACGGATATGATCGCTTCATTTCATACGTCGCAGAGACTCGGTGAGGCAATGAAATTAGAAAACAATCAACCAAAAATAAAAAAAGAGCTGAAGGAAAAATAAAAAAAATACATTGTATAACGCCGGTGAGCTCACAAGTAATTTTTTAATTTAGACAAAATTCTAAGCTTTACAGTTTTCTCTAATATGTCTGCCCTAGATTTTGACCTGTGCAATGATGCCAAACTAATAGCCAATCCCCTATTAAGCCTCCAAAAACCAAAATAAGATTAAAAGGGGATTGGCTATGGATAACAGCCCTGTTTGTACCATCTATCTACAAATAGCCTACTTTTATAGAAATAATTATTATTATTTCGTTTTAAGAACCTAACATTGTAGCACAATAGAGTTATTATATGAAACAGATCATTCTTTTATTGATTATTGGAGCTCTTTCAAGCGATATAGCTGCTCAAGATACTTGGAATCTAAAACGATGTATCGATTATGCTTTGGCACACAATCTACAAATCCACAACTCCAAACTCTCGATCAACTCACGAGAGATAGACCTAAAAACCGCCAAAGCTCAGAGACTACCCAATCTTCAGTTTTCCAGTCTAGCCGGAATCAACCTCGGACGCACTATCGACCCAACATCCAACTCTTTTATTACAGCAACCACCAACTTCAATACATTTGGGGTCAACTCCTCAGTGATGCTCTACAATTTTGGACGTATCCAAAACCAAATCCAACTGGCTGCGCTCGACAGAAAAAGTGCACAATCGGATTTAGAACAAGCCCGACAAGACCTAGCACTCCAGGTAGCCGATGCTTTTCTCAATGTGCTTTTTGCCAAAGAAAACCTAAACAATGCAATAACCAAACGCTCTACAACTCAAGACCAGCTCCAACAGATCAATAGCCTGATAGCAGCCGGATCGCGTCCCGCTAATGATCGTCTAGATATAGAAGCCCAAATAGCACAAGATGATCTCAACATCACCCAATTCCGTAATGCAGTAGATCTGAGTACACTCCGACTCCGACAGATTATGCAACTCGATACCCATATCCCCTTCCAAATATCCGTCCCCGAAATGGACATAGAGCCTACCCAAATCGTTGATCTCGACGTTCCTAGTATCTACGCAGAAGTTCTACGCAACCAACCGTCTATCCAAGCCTTTGACCTTAGGCTCCAAAGTGCCAAACTCAACCAAAAATTAGCCAAGTCTTCTGCCTATCCTTCAGTTTTTCTCAATGGTAGAGTCAATACCAACTACTCCAGCCAAGCCAAACAAATCGATGAAGTAGTCCTCACTCCCTTCGAGTCCAATGTACTCATCAATGGCAATCAATCTACACTCACAACATTCCAACCTAGAGCTACAGGATTTAGTACCACACCTTATACCCAACAACTCAACGATAACATCGGTACCGGGCTATCCTTGTCCCTCAATGTGCCCATCTACAGCAATTATACCACCAAAGCCAATAACCAACGAGCACAAATTCGAGTAAAAACATTACAAAATAATCTGGAACTCGAAAAACAACGCATCCGCAATCAAATAGAACAAGCCGTTACAGATCTTCGCAGTGCTAGCCTACAATACCAAGCAGCCCAATCTACTGTACGCGCTCTCGAAGCCAGCTATCACAATGCTGAAAGAAGATTTTTATCCGGAACTGCTAATACTTTCGAATTTAATTCCATCACTAATCAACTAGAACAAGCAAAAATCAACTTGCTCAGGGCAAAATATGACTTCATCTTCAAATCTAAAATACTTGATTTCTACAAAGGAAAACCTCTTGACCTCAACTAATTCAGCACACTATGGCAAAACGAAAAAGTAAAATATGGCTCTATGTCCTTCTGGGAATTGTTTTTTTAGGTCTTTTGGCGGCTGCGATATACAAAAATAAGCAAGCACCAAAAGGTATAGCTATCCAATCGACTACAGTCAAAAAAAGAACTATTATCGAAAAAGTCGGTGCCAGTGGACGAATCTTTCCGGAGACTGAAGTCAAGATCAGCTCTGATGTCTCCGGCGAAGTTGTCCAACTCTATGTAGCCGAAGGCGACTCCGTCAAAGCCGGACAACTCCTCGCCAAAGTCGATCCTGATATCTACATCTCTGCTCTCGAACGCGGAAAAGCCGGACTGAATAACGCCAAATCTCAAGCCGCTAGAGCACGAGCGCTGATAGAAAGTAATCGAGCTCAACTCGAACAGATCAAAGTACAACTAAACAATGCACAGACCATCTATCAGCGCAACAAAAAACTACTCGATGATGGAGTCATCAGTCAGGCCGAATTCGAAACCGCCGAATCCGGTTTCCGACAGCTACAAGCCAACCTTCGTTCTGCTCAAGCCCAACTCCAATCCGCAGAACAAAGCGCCAAAGCAGCTGACTACACCGTCAAAAGTTCTGAAGCCAGCCTGAAAGAACTCCGTACCAATCTGCGAAGAACTACCATCCTAGCTCCAACAGCAGGTATTGTATCCAAACTCAATGTCGAAAAAGGTGAACGTGTAGTAGGTACTATACAAATGGCAGGCACCGAAATGATGCGCATCGCAAATCTTTCCATCATGGAAGCACAAGTCGAAGTCAGCGAAAATGATATCCTCACTATCAGTATCGGAGACTCCGCAGACATCGAAGTAGATGCTTATCTCGACAATAAATTTAAAGGATATGTCACAGAAATAGCTAAGTCAGCTTCCAACATTAACCCACAAGGACCATTGACTAGTGATCAAGTCACTAACTTTATAGTCAAAATACGAATCGACCCCAACTCTTACAAACAGCTCATCAGACCCAATGCCTCTTATCCATTTAGACCCGGCATGTCCACATCCGTTGATATATATACCAATCGCGTAGATAGTGTACTCGCAGTACCTATCCAATCCGTTACAGTGAGAGACCTAAATAAAAAGAAGAAAGATAAACAAGAAAATCTCAAAGAAGTAGTCTTTGTCATCCAATCAGATTCAGCCCACATCACACCGGTCGAGCTAGGAATACAAGATGATGATTATATCCAGATCATATCCGGACTACAACTCCACCAAAAAATAGTCCAAGGTCCCTATTCCGTAGTCTCCAGAAAACTAAAAGATAAACAGCGTGTAACTGAAAAAAAGAAAAAATCCGAAAAGAGTGATCCGTAGAGCTATCCTTATCTTTGTCAAAAATCCTGAACTTGGCAAGGTCAAAACTCGTCTCGCTGCCGATATCGGTGACCAACAAGCACTCCAGGCATATATTGAACTATCCAACTATACCAAAAGAGTCGTCACTGATGTTGACATTGCGACAGATAAGTATGTCTTCTACAGTCATACGATAGACACTAAGGATATTTGGCCCAATCATCTATTCCGAAAAAAATTACAAATCGGATCAGATCTCGGTGAGCGCATGGCAAATGCTAGCAAATCCCTCCTACCACCGTATGACCAACTCATCATAATAGGTACGGACTGCGGTGTACTCACCCAGAAAATAATCTCCAAAGCTTTTGACGAACTGAATAATTATGACCTCGTACTAGGACCTACGGAAGATGGAGGATATTATCTAGTCGGCATGTCCGGTGACCATACATTTGTATTTGAACAAATCCACTGGAGCACCGAAAAAGTTTTGGAACAAAGCCTCCATAGGATTCAACTGCACAGCAAAAGTGTCAAGTTACTAACTACACTCTATGACATCGACAATTATCGAGATTGGAAACGCTTGGGCTGGAAAAATCTACCATAAGTACACAAACAGAATGTCCCCTTCAACTGATCTTACATTGTTTTTGGACATGTCGGTAACATAGCCAAAATGTTGGCCAGCTTAGTAATAAGTAACTTATTCTCCAACAAAATTTAGAAAAGAGTCTTTAAGAACAAGGGATCCAAAAAGCCAACTTACTATCCTTACCCAAAGTAAAATTATATTTTTTACATTTGCGCTATCGCATAACAAAATTACAGCATAGACCATGGCGCGCATCAAACTCTTTTCAGGCGACAAGTCCATCTACCTAGCTAAGCGCATTGCACTTCACTATGGCGTACCATTGTCTCAGGTGGACATCAAACGGTTCAGCGACGGCGAGATGCAGCCCATTATCAACGAGTCCGTACGAGGTGATTTTGTATTCTTTATCCAATCAACCTTTGCTCCTTCTGACAATTTATTCGAGTTACTCCTAATGATCGATGCTGTCAAAAGAGCATCCGCCGGATATATTACTGCAGTGATCCCATATTACGGCTATGCCCGACAAGATCGAAAAGACAAACCAAGAGTCCCAATTTCAGCAAAACTCGTAGCAAATCTCATCCAAGCTGCCGGAGCCAATCGCATCATGACGATGGACCTCCATGCAGACCAAATCCAAGGATTCTTTGACATACCGGTAGATCACCTCAAAAGTGAAGCCATTTTTATTCCCTACCTCGAACAACAAGACATGTCCGATGTGATATTTGCCAGCCCCGACGTAGGTGGAGTAAAAAGAGCACGAAGTTATGCCAAGTTTTTTGACAAACGACTCGTCATCTGTGACAAACTCCGAGAAAAAGCAAACGAAGTGAAGGGTATTACTGTGATAGGTGATGTCCGAGACAAAGATGTCATACTCGTTGATGACCTCGTAGATACTGCCGGAACCCTCTGCAAAGCAGCCAAAGCCATCATAGACAAAGGGGCCAAAAGTGTACGTGCCTTAGGCACACATCCTGTCCTCTCCGGCCAAGCGTATAATAATATCAATAACTCTGTACTCACCGAGCTCATTGTCTCGGATACGATTCCACTCAAATCACCATCTAACAAAATCAAAGTACTCAGTACGGCTAAACTGTTTGCTACTGCTATTCGCAATACCCACGAACATCGAAGTATCTCCGCATTGTTTGTCGAATAAAAATAATCGCAATTCTTTATAGAATGTACCCCGATTTATTATATCTTTGCACTCCTTTTAAAAAATATGACTATGAAAACAGTTGAGATTAAGGCAGAACCTAGAGAAGATTTAGGAACGGCGCATAGTAGAAGATTACGCCGTGCAGGACATGTCCCTTGTGTACTGAATGGTGCAGGTGATGCCATCCACTTCTTCACAGACCCCCTATCACTTCGCGATATCGTCTATACTGCTGACTTTAAGGTAGCCCAAATGGAATTGAACGGCAAAACTTATCGCGCCATCCTCAAAGACATCCAGTTTGACCCCGTCACCGAACAAATTCTTCACGTAGATTTTCAAGCATTACTCGAAGGAAGAAAAATAAAAGTAGAAATTCCTGTGCACTTCGAAGGTAGTCCTGTCGGTGTCAAAAACGGAGGTGTTTTTGTTAGAAAACAACATAAAGTTTTAGTAAAAACCACTCCGGACAACTTAGTCGCTGAACTTTTGGTGGATGTAGCAGAATTGGGAATTGGCGAATCTGTCAGAGTAAAGGACATAAAATGCCCGAACGAAATAGAAATCCTAACGAATCCTTCGATCCCCATCGCTTCGATCACCAGACCAAGAGTCCTCGTAGTTGCTGCTGATGATGAAGAGGAAGAAGAAGGTACTGAAGAAAGTGCAGAAGCCCAAACAGCTGAAGCCACGGAATAATTCATCTGTTTTGGATCTTACTCAAAAGGCTTGTAAAATGAAGATTTTACAAGCCTTTTGTTATATGGTGGTAATGTAGTTCTTGCGATTTGAAGAGCAGCAAATCTAATAGATGTGCTCAATAACAAGTTAATTTTGACGACCGGACATATCAAAGCCAAATTCCGGATCGCTGTTATATAAGACCAATCGCGCAGATTCCTCCCGTTCTTTTGGTACATATAGCCATGCTTCACCAATTACGCGATATGCCGAATCCTTTTTATTCATTATCACCGCTGGTATATCTTCTCCAAGTAGTAATTGTCGCAATAACTCCACTTGATATACTTCTTGAGATTTAAAAATTACTACCCAATCCATCAGACGAATATACAAAATCATGCATACTATGTCTCAGGGCGTAGATACTTTGCAGTTTGATGTTTTATTGGAATTGTGAGATGTATGATGAAAAAACTTAGTAGTTAAGGATACAGAACAGAGCATCAAAAACAATCTTGGGATGCATAACATCACAAAATATGCGGCTAATCGCACAGTTTATGATGAGGCCTGCTCAATACCAAGAATCCGGTCAACCTACTAAAGTTTGAAAAAATCTATAACGAATCCTGTGGGTAATTCCCCTTATCAAAAAGGATATCAAATTCTTCCGGTGTCACATAGCGCCACCCGCAGTCCTCCTTGATCGTGAATACCGGAAGTACATAGTCCGTCAACTCTGCAGAGTTTTCCCATTCGCCTCCCTCAAGATCACGATGTACCAATCGCAAAACTGCATAGCACTCCTCATCAATCCTATCTCCGATCTGTATCAAAAACTCCAAATGTTGTTTGCGCATATAGATACAGTCTTTTGGTGCTACAGACTTATGATGCTGTACTTCCATAACTTTTGACTAAAATAGCTTACCCGCCAAAATCATCAAACATAATGTTCTGATCAGGTACTCCTAGATTTTCGAGTGTTTTGATTACTGATTGGTTCATCATCGGTGGTCCACAAAAGTAATACTCGATCTCCTCAGGTTCAGGATGATTTTTGAGATACTGTTCATACACGACGGGCATGATGTAGCCTTTAAATCCATCACCTTGTGCATCCATATTTTCTTTGATCTTCCAGTTATCCTCAGGAAGTGGATTATCCAAGGCGACAAAAAATCTAAAATTCGGAAATTCTTTTTCTATTTTTCTAAACTCCTCAATATAAAACAACTCGCGCCTTGTCCGACCACCGTACCAGAAGCTTACTTTTCTGTCCGTAGTCTTGAGTGTATGAAATAAATGGAATAGATGTGATCGCAAAGGTGCCATACCTGCACCTCCACCGATATATAGCATTTCATTTTTGGTCTCCTTGATAAAAAACTCTCCGTAGGGACCGGATATCGTCACCTTATCGCCTGGTTTTTGGGCAAAAACATAAGAAGAACAGATACCCGGATTGACATCCATCCATCCGTTTTTGGCTCGATCCCAAGGAGGAGTTGCAATACGGATATTAAGTTTTATGATATTACCTTCTGCCGGGTGATTAGCCATAGAGTATGCTCTGAAGATCGGTTCTTCATTGACCATTTTCAGAGGCCATAGATTATACTTATCCCATTCGGATCTAAACTTATCCGGATCATCATGGTATTCAGGATGGGCTGTAATGTCAAAATCCTTGTACTCTACAACAGTTTCAGGGACATCGATCTGAATATATCCACCGGACTCAAACTCCAGTGTCTCACCTTCGGGTAGTTTTACGACAAATTCTTTGATAAAGGAAGCTACGTTATAATTGGATACGACCTCACACTCCCACTTCTTGATGCCAAAGATTTCTTCAGGGATTCTGATCTCCATATCCTCTCTGACTTTGACCTGACAGGCAAGTCGCTTATGCTCGGCCGCTTCTTTGCGTGTCAAGTGATTGAGCTCTGTAGGAAGCACTTCGCCTCCGCCGCTATCTACATGACACTCGCACATAGCACAAGTCCCACCTCCACCACAGGCAGAGGGTAGAAATATATTATTGTTGGACAATGCTGTAAGGAGAGAAGCTCCCGGTTTTGCCGTCAAGGGATGCTCTTCATCTCCATTGATTACAATTTTTACATCCCCCTGTGGCACTAACTTTTTTTGGGCAAAAATAAGCCCTAGTGACAGCCCCAATATAATGATGCAAAAAACAAGTACGGCGGTGATTACAAATGCTAACATTATTGAATAATTCAGTTCGATTTTTTTACAAAATTGATTTATTTACTTGCGACCAATGCCATTGGGTCTATTCCCATCAGACTCATAAAGGCCATACCCATCAGGCCGGTAATAATAAAAGCTATACCCAAACCACGAAGCCCATCAGGTACTTGGCTGTATTTGATCTTTTCGCGGATAGCAGCAATTGCTATGATCGCCAAAAACCATCCAAAACCCCCTCCAAGACCAAAAGCGATGGATTCCGGCAGTGTGTACTCTCTAGATATCATAAATAGAGAACCTCCCAGTATGGCGCAGTTTACAGTAATTAGCGGTAAAAATATACCCAATGAATTGTATAGTGCCGGGGAGGATTTTTCGATGATCATCTCTACGAGTTGAACCATGGACGCTATTACGGCAATAAATAATATAAATCGCAAAAAAGTTAGGTCCATAGGTATCCCGGTAAGTTTGGAGATAATACCGTTTTCATTGAGTAAATATGTGTCGATGAGCCAGTTGATAGGCATCGTAAAGCCTAATACAAAAATGACCGCCAACCCCAAGCCAAATGCAGTCTTGATCGATTTGGATACCGCCAGATAAGAGCACATCCCTAAAAAGTAGGCAAGTACCATGTTTTCTATAAAAGCTGATTTGATAAATATATCGAGTAAATTCATAGTCCTAAAGTTTAAGAAATGTCTACTAATTTTGGATTTCTAGACCGATGTATCCATATCATAATACCAATAATAAAGAGTGCAGCAGCCGGTAAGACCATCAGCCCATTCGGTGTGTACCAGCTCAGCCAAGATATCTGCGTCGTATCCAACAGATAGCTCGGACCTGCACCGATAATATTAAAGCCCAAAAGGGCTCCCTTACCAAATAGCTCTCGTACGGCAGCTACTCCAATCAAGATCAAACCATATCCCAGCCCGTTACCTATACCATCCATAAAGGATTGCCAAGGCGAATTGGCCATAGCATACGCCTCCAGTCGTCCCATAATGATACAATTGGTGATAATCAACCCAATAAAGACAGATAGCTGCTTATAAATGTCATAACTATAAGCTTTCAGGGTCAACTCTACGACGGTTAC
>JAJRUR010000256.1 GCA_024277695.1 Bacteroidota bacterium
CAATCTCAAGCAGCATTACATCATATACCATACCGAGGAGGACCACTGGATCATAGAATTAAAATCTGCATACAAAACCTTATGGATAGACAAAAAGATAAAGCAGATGATGGCCAGTTCGTCTACGCGGCTCCCCAAGTCTGATCATCATATCTACGAGATCAAATGGGATGGCATTCGGGCTATGATATATTTAGAAAATGATCGTGTACGGATCATCAGTCGTAATGGTAACGATCTTACGAAAAAGTTTCCTGAATTGACAGAAAATCTAAAATGCTTCAAAGTAGAGAGTGCGATTTTGGATGCAGAGATCGTATGTTTGGATGCGCAAGGGCGACCGGAGTTTAGCAAAGTGATCTCACGTATGCATACACAAGGCTTGGAGCGCATACGTCGGGCACAAAAATCAAAGCCGGTATTTTGTTATTTGTTTGATTTGATCTATTTGGATGGACAAAACTTGACCGGACGCTCTTTGGATTTGCGTCAGACTTGGTTGAGAGCGATTATTGATCAGGGAGTTTATCGGATCAGCGAAAGCTTTGAAGATGGACAAGCTCTCTATGAAGCTGCTAAGGCGAGATCCCTCGAAGGTATTATGGTCAAAAACAAAAGGAGTGTCTATGCAGCAGGGCAGCGGTCTGATAACTGGATAAAAGTCAAGTTTAGAAAAGAAGAAGAAGCGTATATCATAGGATATACTATGGGGCAGGGTGATCGAGCTGCACTGTTCGGAGCCTTGCACTTAGCGGTAAAGAATAAGGAGCTATGGAGATATATGGGCAAAGTCGGTACGGGTTTTGATATGGATTATATGAAGTGGTTACTTAATAAAATCCAAATGGTGTCCCGCTCAAAAAAATATATTCGAGAAAAAGTAGAAGATGAAAAAAATACGATATGGATTGAGCCCGAGTTAAGATGCCAGATTCAGTATGCGTCATTGAGTTCTAATGGTACCTATCGAGAGCCTGTTTTTCAGAAGTTGGTCGAAGGCCAAGAGGATAAGAAGTAAATAAAAAAATTTTATTCAATCAAAAATATATAGCAATTATGAGATCAATATGGAAAGGACATATCCGCTTTTCTTTGGTGACGATTCCGATACAAGTATTTTCGGCCATAGAGAGCAAAAACAATATTTCGTTCAAGCAGATTCACCAAAAAGACCACGGCAGGATAGCCTATCAAAAAGTATGCAAAGAATGTGATGAGATCGTGGCGTACTCCGATATTGTCAAAGGATTCGAATACGAATCGGATCAGTATGTGATTTTTGATAAGGAAGAACTAGATAAAGTAAAGCTCAAAAGTACTCGGGTTATAGATATTGAAGCATTTGTAGATATAGACGAAGTACATCCTTCGCGATATGAGTCTGTATATTTTGTCGGTCCTCAGGGTGAGGTTGCCCAAAAGACCTTTGCCTTATTTAGCCAGTCATTAGAGACAGCGGGCAAAGTGGGTATCGGGCGCTTGATCCTTCGGGATCGGGAAGATGTCGTTTTGCTTTCTCCATACAAGTCAGCGCTGATTATGTATAAACTGAGATATCCCTACGAACTGCGCGATATTGAGGATATTCCGGATCTGAGTGACCATATCGAGGTAGATAAAGCTCAACTCAAATTGGCCAAAACCCTGATAGACTCCTTAGCGATGCCTTTCGAAAAAGTTGATTTTGAGGATAGATATCGAGATGCACTGATGGAATTGGTAGAGCAAAAAATAGCCGGCAAAGAGATCATAAGTATTTCGGATGATGAGGATGTCCAACCTGCGGTGGATATCATGTCAGCACTCAAGGCAAGTATAGAAGCTGCAAAAAAATCTAAAAAAGCGGGATAGTGCTGAAAATCATTTCTTGGAATATAAGGCAAGGTGGAGGATCGCGTATCCGCAAAATTATGGAAATGCTTCTGCATGAAAAACCCTCCGTTATTGTACTCTCAGAGTATCGAAACAATCATAGTGGTCTGCATATCCGCCAAGCATTACTCAAGCACAATTATCGTTTTCAAATATGCACTGCAGCCCGACCCAATGATAACTCCGTCTTGATAGCCTCAAAATTTGCGTGTAACGGATTGCTCTATCCGGATGCTGACGAAGTCTATGCCGATGCAATTGCAGAGGCTGAATTTCCGGCCTTTCGATTATGGGGTATGTATCTACCACACAAAAAAAAACATAGACTTTTTCAGTTTTTATTTAAAGAACTGCAGTCAGATGATAAACCGGCCATCCTTACCGGTGATCTCAATACAGGACTCAATTTTATCGACCAAAAAGGAAATTCATTTTGGTATTCGGAGCACTTAAAAAAATTAGAAACTATAGGATATGTAGATGCTTTTCGAGCTATACACGGCGATAAAAAGGAATTTTCTTGGTTTAGTCATCAAGGTAATGGCTTTCGGTATGATCATAGTTATATCCACGAGTCTATGTTGCCGATTCTGAAGGACTGTTATTATATACATGCATGGCGACAAAACGGTATTTCTGACCATTCAGCGATGGTAGTAGAACTAGCTTGATTTTTTTTTAGAAAAAAATTAACTCAAGTTTCGGTAGTTAAAAAATATGATATGGACTATAATAAAAAATCAAGTATAAAGATGCGTATATCTATCGATATGTTTCAGTAATCTCCTCTATCGATCATCTCTCAAAAGTCTGTAACAAAAAAAATCAGCATA
>JAJRUR010000015.1 GCA_024277695.1 Bacteroidota bacterium
AATACTTGCGAATCAAGATATTGACACACAATATCGTTATGGAATACACCTCCGATCAGTAGTATGATTAATATTAATAGTTTCTTTTTGACCATGAGATTAAAATTATAGAGCCTTCAAATATAGAATATCTAAAATATAACTCTATATTTGAAGACTCTTTTATAAAATATTATTCTGTTACAAAAAATCTGTTACGAAAATCGAGATCCATAGGTGCGACACATTCATCGTGCTACAATCAGAGGAATTTTTATAAGTCACCTTCCTACGGAGATTATAGGTATCGCACCTCTGGAACTACAATTGAGCTTATTAGTAACAAAAGATCAGAAAAAAGCCACAAGAAATATTGTTTCTTGTGGCTTTAAAAAAAATGCTTTTGCGTATTTTACTCTACGGTAAAAGATGCACTTTTGGATTTGCTCAGATCGTTTACGGTAGTTACGGTTCCTGTTATAGAGATTTCCTTGCCACTACTCCCTGACGGGATAGTGTAGTTATAGGTTACGAAGTCAACATTTCGGTCTGTGTCGTATCCTGTGGCTGAAATGACAGAGTTGATGACGGTATCCGTACCATCTAATGATTCGATAAACTCGATTTTGGATACATCATCTCTTGACCAGTAGAATATTGTGAGCTGAACAGTAGATCCTTCAGCAAAAGTGCCATCAGCAGCTTCGGCATAGACATCTTGTACTACCGGATAGTATGTACCTCCTTCCTTGATATTGTCTCCTACGAAGTCTTCTTCTTGGTAGCAAGCAACGAAAGTGAGAAATACGCTTAATATGAATAATAATTTTATTGTTTTCATCTTTGGATATTTAATGTTTTAGTTTTTTAATATTTATTTTTATAAATCTTTCCACATTGGTACGGTTTGGTCTTTTCTATTTGCAGATTCGTTGGCCGAATTTCGATCTCTTTCACTAGTCGGATAGATAGCTCGATGTGCAGGAAGCGTACGGCCCTCCCAGTCAGGTATTACAAATCCTTTGAACACTGCGGGATCATAATTATATCTGCGCATATCATTCCAACTTTCAGGGTTGAGTACCAGTGCGATATATTTTTCTTTCATTATGTGTTCTAGATTGGTTTGGCCACCGACAGATACGTGCGGATGTGCCATGTATTCTGTAGCGGCATCTGCATCTACACCGAGTTTGTCAAGATTAGCTTGTACTCCTGCCAAGTATGCGTCGTGTGCCTGTGTAGGATTGGATGCCAATACTGCTTCAGCTTCTATAAATTTGAGTTCGGAGTAGCTCATCATCACTAGCGGGGCAGAAGGAGTCATATAAAAGGTCTCTTGCGTAGGCAATACAGTATAGGCTTCGTCGTCCAGCCAAGAATCCAGTCCTAGGTAGAGTCCCATAGTATCTGTTGTTGCGATAAGTGGGAGCCTGGGATCGACTACCTCATAGTATTCTCCATTCATAGTACGTATAAAATGTCCACCAAAGGTTTGAGTGAAAATCGATTCTGTGATCCTTTTGGCAATGTTGAAGTACCAAGGGTTAGAAAATGTTTCGTTGTAGATGAGCTCAAAGTCATCATCATTGGATTCGAATCCTTGGGCGATTTCGGCGAGGATGGCCGCAGTATTGTCGGATTTATTGGACAGGTGAAGTAAGTAGCGTGCCTTGAGCGAATGAGCGAGTTTTATCCATTTGCTCAAATCTCCACCATAAATGATGTCGTCTATTGACGGTGATCTAAAAGATTCTTCTTGTGCCAGATCGCCGAGTGCATCGTCTAGTGTAGCAAGGATGGTTGCATAAATGGTTTCTTGGCTGTCATAAGCGGGTATGATATTGTTAGAGCCTACAAGAGCTTCACTTACGGGAGCATTTTCCCAACTGTCTGTCAGAAGTGCCAAATTAACGGCTTGGACTACTTTAGCGATACCGGAATAGTGTGGTGAACCTTCATCGTCAGCTTTTTTCAGAATGGTAGCTGTATTGTTCAGTGCTTTTAGATAAATATTGGACCAAGCGCCGGACATAGTCAACTGGTAACCGTAGGATCCCGAAAAATTATCCAAATGATGCGTAAATCGGGCAGAGGTAGCTCCGATAAGATAATGATTGGCTGCTGTAGCTTCGAGTACTGTAGGAAGCAGAACTTTCATAGTGACCACATCTTCGCTGATACGTGTTGGGTCGGTATTGACATCCAAATAGTCGCTGCAGCCTATCATAAAGAAGGCTATAAAAACGAATAGGATATTATATTTTGATATTTTCATTTTATCTATTTATTTTAATTATTTACAATGTATTTATTTAAAGAGTGATATTGACCTTGAAGTTATAGCTTTTGGTTTGAGGTGTTCTCAATCCCAAATATCCATAGATATTGCTATTGGGTCCGAAATAATTTTGTTCGGGGTCCCATCCTCTGAAAGGTGTATTGAGAAACAAGTTATTAGCTGTAAAGCTCAAAGATGCACCTCTGATGAAGCTGCCACCAAAGAGATTTTTCGGAAGGGCATAAGATATACTGACATTTCTCAGCCTTATCCAAGAAGCATCTTGTAAATAGACTTCCGGTGCAAATCGATAGATATTGCTATTGCGATAAAAACCTGCACCGGTCAATTCTACAGGAGTGTTGTTTTCACCGGTTTCTGTGACTCCATCAAAAACAACTCTTTCATGGCGACGAGCGGTTTCTTCCAACTGTCCGTTTCCGATGCTATAGTTGCGGGTGATGTCGATCACAGAGCCTCCTTTTTTCCATTCGAATAAGAAGGACAGACCGATGCCTTTGTAGCTAAAGGCATTATTGAGTCCTGCCACGAAGTCCGGCATGGCATTGCCCATCTGTACGAGTGTATCCCATTGGACTCTGGGCATTCCGTCAAATAAGATGAGACGTCCATTGTTATTTCTATAAAAGGGTGAGGCATACAGGTCTCCGATGCGTCCTCCTTCTACATATTTATTGACTACCCCTCGAAGGCTCATTATATTGATCTCGTCCGCTTCGGTATTGATTTGGTCCACAGTCCCTCGATTTGAAGCATAATTGATAGAAGATCTCCATTGAAAGTCACTACTAGACTTAAATAAGTCTAAATATGCTTGTATTTCCAATCCGTTGTTTGACATGGAGCCGGCGTTCGTTACAAACCTAGATGCTCCGGTTGCATTACTCAAAGGTACACTGAGGATCATATCTTCTAGTTTGGATTGGAAATAAGTCACATCAACACCGACTCTATTTTGCAAGAATTTGAGTTCTGCTCCGATTTCGAAGGTTTTGTTAAATTCAGGTTTGAGGTTTTCATCACCTATTAGAGAAGAAGCTCTATACTGTAGTACTTGTGGTCTGAAGGGTATACTACTTGATAGGCCGTAATATCTTCCGATATTATATACATCAGCATCCTTACCTACGATAGCATAGGACGTGCGCAGTTTGGCGAAACTTATTGCATCGGGCAAATCCGCCATATCCGACAGTATCCATGAAAGGCTGGCGGAAGGAAAGAAAAAGGACTGGTTTTGTTTGGGAAGGGTAGAGGAGAAATCATTTCTTCCCGTAAGGGTCAGATACAAGAAGTTTTTGTATGCTCCTGTTAGCTCGCCATAAAAGGCATAGTTGCGGTACTTGACATCCGTATTGGATTGTGTGGTTTCGAGTGCATTGTTGATATTAAAAAAATTGTCCAAAAGAAACTTAGAGCCTGTCGTAGTAAATCTTTTTCGATTGTAGCCGTAGGCATATTGGCCTAATGTGGCGGATAGACTAAAGTCATCACTCAGATTGTGTGTGAGTATAGCAGAGAGATTAGAGGTGTAGGAGTTATAGTTGATGTTATTATTGACGGTAAATCCGAAGGGAGTACCGGATACGCCGGACTGTCCCTCATCTGTTTCGGGCGGTACGATGCGGTTGCGTGCATCACTATAGTTGTCCATACCAAGGGTATAGTTGAGTTTGATTCCTGTAGTGAGTTGCAGACCAAAATTGATGCTGGCGAGTGTGCGATTTACATCGCTGAAGTTTTTGACATTTTCTGCCAAGTATAATGGATGATCTACGATGCCTACAGAAAAGTTATTGGAGTATGTATAAGGCGTTTTATATTGACTAGCGTTCGCTGTATTTGCCATATAAGCGATGACATTAGATACGGATTTGCGTCCTTCGTGTGGAGTATTGCCTCCGGCATTTGTAAAGGAGAAAGTTCCGCTAATGTCAAATTTGTCACTGACATTGTATTTAGAATTGATCGAAAAATTCTTTCTACTATAGTCAGAAAATGGGACGATACCCTCAGAACTGAGGTAGTTTCCGGAGATACGATAATTAAACACATCGTTACCGGCGGTGAGGCTTGCGCCAATATTGGAGTTGGTCCCGGTTTGGTAAAAGTCACTATAGACATTGCTGGTAGGAGCAGTCCGACTATCAGCAGTTGGTCCCCAGTTATCCCAGATACGCTCTAATCCTCTACGTGTTCTTTTTTTGGTAGTACTACGGTGCCCATCTATAAAATCCAATTGAACATTGGGTACTCGGTTTACTTGAGTGCTACCGGTGCCGAAGTGTAGATCTACTTTTGGTTTTCCGGATTTTCCTCTCTTGGTAGTAATCACGACGACACCATTGGCGGCTCTTATGCCGTAGAGCGCTGTAGCAGCTCCTCCCTTGAGTATGTTTATATCCTCAATGTCATCCGGATTGATGTCCATGATGCGGTTGGATACTGATCCTTGTGTGATACTACTGGATCCTACACCGTAGTTTGCACCTCCGGGTATGATCGGTACTTCATCGATATTGTCACTTACTTCTATACCATCGATAATATATAGTGGACGATTGGATCTGTTGGGGTCTAGTGAGTTGATCCCGCGGATAAGAATTGCAGAACCGGCACCCGGAGCTCCGGAAGAGCTTTGGATTTGGACACCGGAGATGAGACCTTGGAGTGCACCGACTACATCGGTTCTACCGGTATTTCTTATTTCTTCTGAATTGATCCCGTCCATAGCATATCCCAGCGCTTTGCGTTCTCGAGATATTCCGAGTGCAGTAACGACGACTTCATTAAGATCTACTCCTTCGCCTAAAACAACATCAGCGATGCTCTCATCACCGAGGAGTACTTCGATATTTTCGTATCCAATATAGGAAAATACGAGTGTTTCACCCGACGCTGCTTGAAGGCTATAGCTCCCATCAATATCGGTAATCGCTCCGCGAGTAGTTCCTTTGACTGTCACGTTGACACCTATGAGAGGAGATTTGTCCTCAGCAGCAGTTACCGTACCTGATATAGTACGCATTTGGGCTATCAAACCGGAAGAAAATCCGCTCGAGATAGCCAGCAATAAAATGAGTAAAAGTTTTCGATTCATAGTATTTAGTTTTTTGTATGAATAAAGTAAATTATGCTTCCATTTTGGATGGATCTTATCTAAATCATGCGTAATATTACGATTTATTTAGATATATATATGCTAAATTAATAAAAAATAGCTTTAATCAGCATACCGAAGGCAAATTGATCTCGGAGAATATTTTAGCTTAACACAAATCTACTGATTGCGATCAGTAAGTTCCTCTCAAGGATCCCTCCGGATGGGGATCACTCTTCTTCGCTAAGATGTCGTGTAATTTTGTCTGCAAGACTTTTGCCTACTACTTGCTCAATGATTTTTTTTGGACTCTGTTTTATTTTAGTTATAGAGCCAAAGTGTTTGAGGAGTTTTTGGGCAGTTTTTTCTCCTATGCCTGAGATAGCAGTGAGTTGAGAATCGATCATGTTTTTGGATCTTATATCACGATGAAAATTTATAGCGAAGCGATGTGCTTCATTACGGGCTTGTTGGATGAGTTGGAGGGATTCTGATTTTTTATTGATATACAGGGGTATGGAGTCTCCGGGAAAATAAATTTCTTCTAGTTTTTTTGCTATCCCGATGATAGTTACTCGGTGTAGGATATTTAGTTGCCGGAGGCTATCTACTGCGGCATGGAGTTGACCTTTGCCTCCGTCGATGATGATGAGTTGTGGTAGCTCTTTGTTTTCGTGCAGGAGCCTGGCATATCTTCGATAGATGATCTCGCGCATAGAAGCAAAATCATCCGGACCCTTTACGGTTTTTATATGGTAGTGTCTATAGGCACGTTTTGATGGTTTGGCATTTTTGAACACTACGCAACTAGCTACGGGATGGGTGCCTTGGAGATTGCTATTGTCAAAGCACTCTATATGGTAGGGGATCTTGTCCATTTGGAGATCAGACTGTAGGGTCTTTAAGATACGCTGAGCAGAGTTGACTTTGGATTTTTTGTTGATGAGTTCACGTCGGTATTGTGCCATAGTGTATTGTACATTTTTGGCAGAGAGTTCCAAAAGTTTCTTTTTATCTCCTCGCAGCGGTATGGTCAGCCGGACAGGTTCATCCGGCCAGTCGATTTTGAAGGGAATGATGATCTCCGGAGCTATGCTGTTGAAGCGCTCTCGGAAGTCTCGGATAGCATAGAATAGAATGGTGGTTCGGTCTTCATTGAGATTTTTTTTGAGCCGGACGGTATGCGCATTGAGGAGTACACCTTTGACGACTTTGAGATAATTGACAAAGGCAGAATCTTCGTGTTCGGCATAAGTAAAAACATCTACATCTCTGATACGACTGCTGACAACTGTGGACTTACTTTGATAGTCTTCAAAGATGAGGAGTTTGTCTTTCCACTCTTGGGCTTGCTCGTATTTTAGATCGTCAGCCAGGATTTGCATTTGTTGTCGTATAAAATCTTTGACCGGTGCAAAATGACCTTGCAATATATTTTTGATTTGTTGGATATTGTCCATATATGCCTCATGAGATTGGAGATGTTGGCAGGGTCCCAAACAGTTGTGAATGTGATACTCTAGACACAATTTTATTTTTTTATTGCCAATATTTTGTTCGCTTAAGTTATAGCTGCACGTCCGTAACCGGAAGATCTGTTTGATCAGTTCAAGTAGTTGTTTGGAGCGATATCTAGATGTATAAGGTCCAAAATATAATGATCCGTCGCGTACGACTTTTCGGGTGAGGAAGACTCTTGGAAATCGTTCTTTTTTGATACAGAGGTAGGAATAGGATTTGCCATCTTTGAGCATGACATTGTATCGGGGTTGTAGATTTTTTATAAGGGTATTTTCGAGCAATAGGGCATCTTGTTCTGTCTCTACAAGGGTGAAGCGAATGTGCTCCGCATTGCTGACCATCGTTTTGGTTTTGTATGCTAGAGATGATGGATTGTTAAAGTAGGACGCTATACGATTACGAAGTATTTTAGCTTTGCCTACATAGAGCACGGTATCCTTTTTGTCCATAAACTGATACACGCCGGGAGATCGTGGTATGGTCTGCTGGATCTGTAAGTAATCTTTCTTTGTCACAGCGCTAAGATAATCATCTTGGAGCGTTTTTTTTAGTCCGACAGTGCTACTATATATTTGATTAGTTTGGTTTCTTGGTCTGACAGACTTTCATGCAAGCGATAGTTAGTATGTGGAAATTCTTCTTGCAGCTCTATTATACTCTGGTCTCTGAGTATTTTGAAATGTTGTGCAATTGTTGATTGAGCTAGTCCCATTCTATCTTTCATCTCTGATGGTCTGATTTGGCTTCGCTTTAGTATGTCATGAACTATGAGGATTCTGGCTGGATGGGAGAGTGCTTTGCATAGTGCGGCAACGGACCGGGTTTTTTGGGGAAAAAGTCCGGATTTGGAGAAAGCCATGATAATCAATTTAAAAATAAATAAATAAAATAAATGTTATATTTGCATATATACCATTAATAAGTAAATAAAAAAAATAATAAAGACACAAAATAGAACTGATAGTACATTACGGAGGTAGTGGTACCTGTTCACCTATAAAAAAAGTTCTTTTTGATCAGATCAAAAAGAACTTTTTTGCATCACAACTGTACAGTGCATTAGAGTTCTGTCAGATGGTAACTGATGATTTTGGCATTGCGTACACCGAGTTGGAGTTTTCGTTGTCCTTCGATCGTCTGACCATTCTGGATTCCTTTGTAATTAAAAGTAAACGTGACGCGATCTGCTTGTTGAGATTGATCCAATAATTCCAGATGGAGTCGGTCTCCTTGATCACTCTTTTCTTGTATGAGCTGTACTATTTTTTTGTAACCGGCTCTACCGTCAATCGATTCTTCAGATTCTTGATCGATGAATTTTACACCTACTTTGTTGAGTAAGTTTGTAAACTGACTAAAATCACCTGTATTCCAGCCCAATCGATACATATCAAAAGCGATTTTGGCAAATGTACCGATTTGGTTACCTATTGAAGTAGCAAACATAGAGTATGTATATTTTGATTAAAAAAAGGAACACAAATGTAGCACTTTTATCTGAATAAATTAAGATGTTTGGGTACATATTGTCATCCAAATATCTAAAAGTGTAACTCTATGGCAGTTATATATAGTAAATTGTTCTTACATGAGCTTAAGTATCCGTTTTCTATCTCGCGATATACCAAAACGCACCAATCTGCCTTACTTATCTGCTACGAACGAAATGGTATCAGAGGATATGGAGAATGCACGACCAATGCCTACTATCGATTTGATGTACAGGAGGCTAAGGCCAAACTGGATTTGATCAAAGGCCATCTCGAAGCAGATCGGTTTGATGATCCATCGGACTTTTGGCTAGCAGCTAAGGAGTTGGGTTGTCATAGTTTTTTGCTCTGTGCATTGGATGAAGCATATTGGGATTGGTATGGCAAGTCCCTCAACAGGAGTACTCGGAGTCTTTTGG
>JAJRUR010000257.1 GCA_024277695.1 Bacteroidota bacterium
AAAAAACCCCAAGCTATGATCCACTCATACCCTGAGCATCATCCGAACAGGATCTTCCAATAATTCGATGACTTTGACTAAAAAGCTCACGGACGAGCTACCATCAATCACACGATGATCGTAGGAAAGTGCCAAATACATCATCGGGCGTATCTCTATCTGCCCATCAATAGCTACAGGGCGCTGCTTGATGCTGTGCATACCCAATATAGCCGATTGCGGTTGATTGAGTATGGGGGTGCTCATCATAGACCCAAATATACCTCCATTGGTAATAGTAAAAGTACCCCCCGTCATCTCATTAAGGCTTAGTTTGCCTTCACGAGCTTTGGCAGCCAGTGCTTTGATCTGAAGCTCAATGTCTTGAAAAGAAAGAGATTCGACATTGCGAATAGGCGGAACTACAAGTCCGGTCGGAGTCGATATGGCTATCGATATATCTACATAATCATGATAGATAAGATGATCACCTTCCAGACGTGCATTGACCTGTGGCATCTCCATCAATACTTGAGCACAAGCTTTACTAAAAAGGGACATAAAACCCAACTTGACACCATATTTTTCTACAAACTCTTCTTGGTACTTTTTGCGCAAAGCGATAATATTCGTAAGATCTACCTCATTAAAGGTGGTGAGCATAGCCGTTTCGTTCTTAGCAGCTACCAGCCGACGGGCTATGGTCCTGCGCATCCGAGTCATCTTTTCAGTGCGTTCCTTGCGTATTCCGTCACCCGATGTGCCTGTTGGTGATTTCTTGATTGTTTCAGGGCTTTCTTTTTTCGCTTCTTGGTTTTTGTCTGTAAGGTTTTTTAGGTGTAGCTCTACATCTGCCTTTGTAATCTTCCCTTGCTTGCCGCTTCCTTGTATCTTATCAGGAGATAGATTGTGCTCTTTGATCATTTTTGCAGCTAGGGGCGATATCGATATTTTTGACTCATCGGACTTTTTGTTTGCATCGGAACCCAAATCATCCGACTGGGATACTTTGTCCGTAGAGGACGCAGCTTCTGCTTGACCGGTAGTCACCGAAGTATCAATTTTTGCCACCAAATCACCAATTTCCAAATCATCTCCCTCAGAAGCTACCCATATAAGCTGACCTGCAGCCTCTGCCGGAAACTCCAGTGTAGCTTTATCTGATTCAAACTCACAAATAGGTTGATCCAAACTCACCGGGGCTCCATCTTCAACAAGCCATTGAGATAGGGTCACTTCTGTGATAGATTCGCCGATGGAGGGCACTTTCATTTCTACAATTGCCATTTCTTTAAGATATATGTTATTTGATATGCGAAACTACGGTAATATCATAAGATAATGAGCTATTTGCCTAGTATTATGTACAGATTCTCAATAAACTAACAAATGTTAGTGAGTATTTTGTCCTTATATGAGTCAGCTCTTCCATATAGGAATATTTTGTGGTCATAGATAGGCTATAGGTAAATCGTTCCGCAAAAGGAAATATTTTGTCTAATAAATGCAACTTTCTTTGTCCTTTAGCGTCTTTTGGTGGATACTATATTATGTATAACAATTCCATGCGACGTATATTACTACTGATAATAATTTGTCTATATCCGTATATTCGGATATATGCACAGGATATACTCGATGTAACAGCTAAAAAGCAAATTATAGCCAGTCGTATAATGGGCCAGATAAAGGTCGATGCTATTTTGGATGAGATGGACTGGCAGGCTGCTGTTATCGCAACAGATTTTATACAGCAGGAGCCTGATCCGGGAACCACCCCATCCCATAAGACGGAAGTGCGTATTGTATATGATAACAAAGCTATCTATATAGGAGCGCATCTTTATGATGATCCGGAAGCTATACTGACCGAACTGACCGATCGAGACGATGTCGGTAATACGGACTGGTTTTATATTGGGCTAGACCCATATCTTAATGGCACGAATGGATTTGGATTTTTGATAGCAAGTACCGGAGTACAGTTTGATGCTATCTTAGGAGCACAAGGTGAAGACACGAATTGGGATGCTGTTTGGGATTCGGCTGTTAGGATCACCGAAGATGGCTGGGTAGTTGAGGTCAAATTGCCTTATAGTGCCCTTCGGTTTCCTGATCTTGAGAAACAAACGTGGGGAATCAATTTTGGTAGAAAGATCCAGCGCAACCAAGAGAAAGCATGGTGGAGTGAGGTCAATCCTAAGGAGGCCGGTTTTATCAATCAATTTGGCACTTTGTTGGGGATAGAAGGAATCAAGGCACCGATTAGGCTATCTGCGACCCCTTTTGTTGCTACCACAAGTAAGATTCTTTATGATGTGGACAAAGATCGGACGAGTAATCAGACACAGATCAATGGGGGGCTGGACATCAAGTATGGTATTAATGATGCTTTTACTCTGGATATGACTTTAATTCCTGACTTTGGGCAGGTAAGATCTGATGAGCAAGTGCTCAATCTCAGTCCTTTTGAAGTATTTTTTGATGAAAATAGACCATTTTTTACTGAGGGAGTCGAATTATTTTCAAAAGGTAATCTGTTTTATTCTCGGCGAGTAGGCGGATCACCTTACAATAAATTTGCAGCGTTTGCTCAGCTCAAGGAAGACGAAGTGGTCAAGAGCAATCCCCAAAACGCTCGGCTGGTCAATGCCACAAAGATATCGGGTCGTACTAATAGAGGTTTGGGACTTGGTTTTTTTAATGCAATAGAGCGAAAAGAGTTTGCACAGATCATCGATACTATGACAGGTGCTTCTAGAACAGTTCAAACGAATCCATTGACCAATTATAATGTCATAGTACTTGATCAGAATCTACCCAATAACTCGTCTATTAGTTTGATCAATACACATGTTTATCGTGCCGGTAGTGCAGTTGATGCTATTGTGACGGGTACTCAATTTGATTTGAGGAACAAGAAAAATACATACAGTATCAATGGATCCTATGCCAGATCTCAGCGAATCCTTGAGGCGGAAGATCAAATAGGACATTCTGCAGATATAAATATCGGAAAGATTAGTGGAGCTTATAGATGGTTTGCTTGGTATGTTGAAGAATCTGCAAATTTTAACCCCAATGATTTGGGTTTTTTGAGGAGTCCCAATGAGCGTTCTGCAGGAGCAGGCATCAGTTATTTGTTATTTAATCCTAAGGGGATATTTAACCAATATCGATTGAGCCTAAATTGGAGATATGAGCGACTTTTTGAACCGGATGTTTTTGTAGGGATGAGGAGTTCCATTCGATTTAATTATCAGTTAAAAAATTTTTGGCGTGGAGGACTTTGGTTCAATTGGCGCCCCTTTGGGGATCGTGATTACTTTGAACCACGTCTTGCTGACTTTTCTCAGTTTTATCATGAACCACAGAGTATAAATCTAGGTGGATGGTTAAATACTGACAGCAGAAAGAGACTCCAGATGAATGTTTGGTTTGACTATAACAAATATTTCATCCGAGCCTTCCATCAGTTGGGTATGGGAGTTTTTCCTAGTTTGCGTGTCAGTGATCGCATATCTTTTGAGCTCGGAGTAGAATGGAATAACCGATCCAATCACTATGGTTGGGTAGCCAGTTCCGAAGACGAAGTATTTTTTGGTCAGCGTGATAGAACGTCTGTGATTTCGAGTTTTGGTGGCAAGTACAATTTTAGCTCATTGATGAATCTCAATATCAATGTACAGCATAATTGGACACAAGTAGTCTATAAGGATTATTTTACTCTAAATGCAGAGGGTTGGTTTGATGAGACTACATTTGAAAGCGAATTTGATCAGACATTTAATTTTTTTAATATAGATTTGGTGTATCGTTGGCGCATATTGCCGGGCAGTGATATATTTTTTACATATAAAAATATCATTTTAAATTTTGATAGAAATTCAGAGCACAATTATTTCGGAAATCTACAAAATTTGTTCTCATTTTCTCAAGCCAATAGTTTTTCGCTAAAATTTATTTATTTCTTGGACTATCTGTATTTGCAAAAGCAGGGGAGTGGTATTTAGATTAAATAAGGGATTAATTCTTTGGACGGCTATATTTGATTTTTCCACCGACGATAGTAGTAACTACTTGAGTCTGCAATATTTTATCCACCGGGCAATTGAGCAGGTCTTCGGAGAGGATGACGAGATCTGCCAATTTGCCAGGCTCTAAACTTCCTTTTATTTTATCTTCAAAAGCTGCATAGGCATTCCATAAGGTGTAGGATTTTAGAGCTTCATCGCGGGTCATCGACTGCTCGGGAAAAAATTGGGTATCACTATCTTTTCGTTTGCGTGTTACGGATGCATAGATACACTCGAAGGGCGAAATGGACTCCACCGGTACGTCGGTACCATTGGCGATTGGTACTCCGGCATCCAAAAAAGATCTCCATGCATAAGCTCCTCGACGAGCGCGATCTACCCCGAGGCGTTTGATGACAAATGGAGCATCGGACGTACAATGAATGCCCTGCATCGATGCGATGACTCCTAGCTGTGCAAAGCGGGGGATGTCTTGCGGGTCAAGGTGTTGTGCATGCTCGATGCGCCATCTCTTGTCTTGGGATGGAGCCACGCGCCGGATGATATCCAGTACTTCCTTGTTGGCTCGATCTCCTATGGCATGTACACAGAGTTGCATATCGTGTTGGAGAGCCAGTCGGGCGATACGTTCTACTTCTTGCATACTGGTAGTATTCTGTCCCCTAAAGCCTTTTTTGTCATTGTAATCTTCCAGAAGCCAAGCTCCGTATGATCCTAGTGCTCCATCTACTTCGGTTTTGATCGCTCGGCAACTAAAGTAATTGTCTGCTATATTTAGCATTGGAAACTTGTCCATCCGATTTTTCATTTCCTCAAAGGAATGCCTCAACATCACCCAAAGGCGTATGTCCAATTGATGATTCTTGGCCATTTGTGCGTAGTGATCGATCAAGTCAAAAGAAGATCCTGCATCTTGAAAAGAAGTAATTCCATATTCTAAGCAGGCCTTTTGGGCCTCTGCAATCACTTGATCCCTGTATTGTTGTTTTTGGGTGTCGTCCATCTGATCGATGTACTGTTGGTGTGCGGTGCGAATGATCTCCATAGCATTTTCTTCGAAGATCCCTATGGGCTCATTATGTGCATCGCGAACTATCCTACCCCCATCGGGATCGCCCACGTCACTAAGCATTCCGGCGAGTTCCATTGCTTTTTTGTTGGCAAATAGAGCATGTCCACTTGCGTGCATCAGCATGACGGGATGATCCGGAGTCAGATCACTCATCTGCATGTGGTGGGGATATCCATCGATTGCATTTGGGGGCAAGGCACCCCATTTTTCTTGATGCCAACCTCTTCCTATGATCCAGCTACCTTTGGGTGTCGTAGCTGCCTTATTCGCCACTTGGTTAAGGATCTCTTCCCAGCTGGTAGATTCTAAAAAATTGAGTTCCAAGCGGCTTTGGCCTAAGCCATAAAAATGTCCGTGTCCCTCAATCAGGCCGGGCATAACAAACCGGCCTTTAGCTGATATCCACTTAGTATCTTCGTCTCGCCATTTTAAGATTTGAGCTTTGCTGCCTATGTCTATAATGCGATCCCCGCGAATGGCTATAGCCTCTATCTGTTGATCCGTCGCTGTATAGAAAGCAGCATCTGTGATGATCAAGTCTGCCGATCGATGATTTTGGCGGCAAGCCACAAAAAAACCGGTGCATAGGATACTCCATAAAAATACCTTGTTTATCATCATTTTATAATCTTTTAAATCCTCTTTAACAAACTAAATAGCTGTTTGCAAAGTTATAGTATTAATTTTGATCACTAAATCATAGTAAAATGCGTATAATAGTATTATTTTCTTCGGTCTTTTTCTTCGCCTTGGCAGTGCATACACAGGCCCAAAGCCAAGGAAACGCAAAAACGATTTTGGATGCAATGTATCAAAAATATGAGGCTTCTAAGTCGATTGAAGCTGATTTTGATTTGGTTATTCGACTTTCGGAAGATGAAGAAGAAATCCAACAAGGAAGTATGGTACAGCAGGCTGACCGGTTTGTGATAGCTCTTCAAGACTATAAGGTCTATAATGACGGAGATGACCAATGGATACATATTTTTGATAGCGAAGAGGTCCAATGGACGAGTGCTGATGAAGCCGAAGAAGATGCCCTCCCCAACCTTAAAGACATCATTGGTATGTATCGTTCAGGTGCATTTGATTACGTAAATGTCCCCAGTCCTGCTTTAGCAAGGTCTCACGCTCAAATAGACTTTACTCCAAAGGATAAGGATGTGGATTACTATAAAATCCGTCTGATTGTAGATGTCAAAGAAAAAGAACCTGTATCGATGAAGTTTTTTTATAAGGACGGTTCCCGATATGTACTGAAGATCAACTCTTTGAGCTATAATAAAGATTTTCCGATTTCATTTTTTAGATTTGATGCTGATGCGCATCCCGGAGTTCATATTGAAGATTTGCGTATAGACTAGAATAGCTTTCTAGCTCTGCAAAGTCTTGTGATGCTATACTATAAAAAAGTGCTGCACCGTAATGGGTGCAGCACTTTTTTATTCTGATCAAATCATTATTACTTAGACTGCAGTTTTTATGGTTGCAATATCAGTCTTTTGGTAATGATTTTGTTTTCGACATTGATTTTTACAAAGTAGATGCCGGCTTGGTAAGTGGATAAATCCAGACGGACGTTGGAAGTACCACTAGATAACTTTGTCAAAGATCGAGATAATTCTTGTCCTTGGGTATTGAAGACTGAAATGAGGATAGGTCTTTGTTTTTCTGACTTAAATTTTAACTGTACTACATCCCTTACAGGATTAGGAGATGCCTCAAAACGGAATTGTTCGGCTCCGATCTGGATCGTAGAGGTGCTCCGATCTTCGACGATTGTACCGCGAGCTACTGCTCGAGCACATACATTATCTCCTTCATCACTGCTAGCACATGAGAGACCGTCATAATTGACCATATCGATGACTTCGATGTCATCTACTCTCCATTCTCCATCATCTGCGACGGTTGCATCCTCTGCAAATCTAAACCGGATATCCACAAATTTGTCTTTCCATTCACTCAGATCGATGTAAGTATCTACATAGCCGTCAGATTGACCCCAGAAGGCTTCCAAGTTAGGGAGAACAAAAGTAGAATAGGCTATTTTTCCTCTATATTTGTTTTTAAATATTTTTTCTTCAACTCGTTTCCAAGTAGCAGTTCCGCTTTCTTTGACCTGTACGATGCCTCCATCTGCCCCTGCTTCTGTTTTGTACCAATGGTAGAATCTCAATACAGGATTATCTCCTTCGAGCAAGATACCATCGAGGCTTTCGAGCGCAAAATCATTAGGTACTCCGATAGCTTCTGCCCACCAAGCATTGGTACCGCTATGGGCACCTTCTCCTAGTGTTTCTAAAAACCAATCTGTGGTTCCGTCAAAAATTTTGGACTCCCATTTAGCTTCTGAGATATTTCTATCTTCTCCATCATCTGAAAATAGGATAACTGATCCGTTTTCCGGATCTGTGGATAAGCTAAAAGCAATATCAGCAGATGCTCCGGGTTCCATATCTCCCAAAGTAACCTTTAGTTGAGAGCCAACGATCTCAAAATCAAATCCTTCGGGATCGCTCATCAGTGTTGTTCCTTGTGGTATATCATAGGTCATGACTACATTGGTCTGGTTGATGTCCTTTTGGTTGATTACATTGATCTCTACATTGATTGGAGAACCGGGATTGATATTTGGTGTCACTGTTTGTTTTATGACGAGTTCTTTGATGCAAGAGGGGGGCATTTCAAAAGACATTGTTCCATCGTTAGCATTGTCTTTGTCGCCTTGGTCTGCATTAAATCCCAGTCCGCGATCAGCAAAAGCCTTCCAAATTAAGCATTGGTTAGCAGCATCATACCGGAGTTGGTCTGCTTGTAAGATGGCATCTCGACCATCGACAAATCCCGGATTGCAGGATTGCATGCGCATCCCGTCAAATACGAGTTGGATCGCTTTATTGTTACCTCCGGTACCATGAATAAAATCTTCATCATACCCGTCTTGTTCTACAAATGCCCAGTACATATCCCATAGGATACTGTTCCATACTTCGCCGATGGGATGGGGTGCTTGTTGGCCGATGATATCATCATATACTTCGGGATTGATATTTTTATCTGTACTATAAGGAAACCGTCTGATACCGGGGCCATCTCCCGGTTGGCCAAAACCAAAGGTACCTACTCCTCTAGCTTCAGAACCATCTTGGCCGGGCATGGTAGATGTCACCAATGCAAAATAATCGCTCCAACCTTCTCCCATTTGTTCGGCATTGCTCAAGCAACCGGAAATACTGGGACCACCTGTAGATCGTAGGGAGAGACCATGGCCGTATTCGTGTGCGATGACACCATTGTCAAAAGATATATCACGTCGTGCAGGTCCTCCCAGATCAACCCGTTGAAAAGTTGCGGTAACACCTTGATCTATGTGCATGAGTATTTTTGCACAGTCATTGGATCCGATCATGACTACCGGGATACCCGGGTCAGGGATAGTATCTGCACCAGTCATGCCATTGGCAGAGGGTTCGAAATTGCAGATGATGACACCGATGGCACCGACATCAGCTGCATTTCTAGCCTTACGCTCAAAGAAACACTCTCCTCGATCGATTAGGGCTATATTGCCATTGACACGTTCGCCATTGACGATCGCTGTGCATCCAAAATTTGGATTTCCACTACCGTCTATTGCTCTGACTATGGTACCTGTGACAGCTGTAGAGCTGATCGGAGTGCCAAAGTCGGCCTCACCAACGGTGACAGATCCTTTTATGGCTATTGGGTCATCAATTCTAAATGAACTTCCGGCATTGTTTTCTCCCTCGAACATTCGCATAGTACCGGATATACCATCCGCAGGCGCTGAAAAGTTAGCATTGTTGATGGATCC
>JAJRUR010000258.1 GCA_024277695.1 Bacteroidota bacterium
AATTTGGAAATTGATATATATATATGCACCGTCACTTAATAGAGATAGGTGACGGGAGGCATCCTGAAACTCCCGGATCAAGAAGTAGGGATCACAAAAAACTTATAGTATTATGAAAAATTAATTATTTTTGACACTTTTAAGTGTTGGTTTTATGACTTTGTCTTGCATTAATGAGATTGATTTGAAATCACCTCGCGATCAAGCTATACTTGATATTAATAATGTCATAGGTAGAAGCGTGGATTGTATTAATTCAACAATGGGAGAAGAACTATCAGTTTATTATAGGGTTGGAACGAATATCCATAAAAGTAAGGTCGAAGGATATTATTGTCCATATAATGATTGTATTGTTTTTGATCAATTCTTTGACATTTTTGACGATAGCCTGTCTAATGTTTTACCTAATAATCATAGTTCTGGGTTTGTATCTTGTGATTTTTACTTTACTCAACAAGTTACTGAAGATATAGTTAATGGTAATGTTGATTCTATTATGAGTTTTATTGATTTAAATTTAACTGAACTAGTTAGTTTTGGTATTATTACTCAGGAGGAATATATTTTGATAAATGAATTTTATAATGAAGTCTTTGGAGATATATACTCAATAGATTTTTGCGACTATATTACAGGACTCGAAAATATTGATATTTCATCTTCTACAAATGGTGATTTAGCAAAAGCACTTTTCTTAACTATTCCGATCCTTTTAGATGAAAGACTAGATCTGTTGAATACTTGGTATGATGGTACAAATCCAGAGGATGATCAAGCGTTAATAGGATATGCTTTACTAGGATTGGCAAGATTTACTGCAGGAATGTTTTGGGGTGTTTTTGAAAAAGGCGCAGATGACCCAGAGGCTGGTAATTGTGGATTAAAATACGGATTAAAGGCAGCAGCCTTTGGAATTTAAAATTTTATTTTATGATGATTCTATTTATAATTATTGCTTATCTTATCCTAATGGGTGTTTATTTGCACCAATTAAGTAGTTGGATTCAATATGATAACAAACGAAGTATTTCGTTTTTATCTCTATTGGTAAGTTTGTCTGTGTTAAGTATTGTTATTATGAATATTATATTAAAACTAGGTGATTACTTCAATATTTCATTATATTCAGATAATTGGATATTGGTATTATTTTTGTTCGGAATTCCAAATTTATTATTTTATGTATGGATGACATTCAAGACAGCCGGTAGTTCAAAATAAAAAACCCCCAACGTTCTAGAAAAATATTTATTTGAGTGGATAGATGAATAGAAACGGTGAACAGGTCGCTCCTATGGTGCTACATCAATATTTGTACCTACGGTACTACTACAAACCATTTGCTCATCCCGAGCAGATGACAAAAACAAAAGCCCCGGCGGGGCGACCTGTTTGTAACCCCAGCGGAACGACCTGCTTGTAGCCCCAGCGGGGCGACCTGTAAAATATGTTCATTACATACACACAAATATATATTTCAGAAACAATACAAAACGCCATCAAAAATTATTATTCATTTTTGCAATGCCGTTCGGGTGTTTCGATCTCTGGTTAGTTATTATCCGTAGTCTGACAGAAAACTCCTTAAAAACTTGTTGAGTTGGTCAAAAAGATACAAAGTAAGCAGTGGTGATTTCCGATACTTGAGTAAATAAAAAACCCGCCCTCTTTAATTCCATCAGAACTTCATCCTTCCTTCGTTTTCTTTTAGCCAAACATCCCTGCGATCGTAATCCGGCATATATTTGTAGAGGAGATTATAAAATTGGGGACCGTGATGCATATGTACCAGATGAGTGAGTTCGTGCAGGATGATGGCATTCTGAATTTTTTCCGGAAGGAGAAGCAGACGTGTACTGAGTTTGATGGTACCGTTCGTGCCACAATTGCCCCATTGCGTCTTTAGGTGCTTGAGTTGGAGCTTTTTATATGGCTTTCTGATGGTCAAATCATTGATATAATCTACCCGCTCTTTGATTTTGGATAAGTAATGCTTATTGAGCAGATGGACTACCATTTTTATCGAGTATTCTCTTTCCAGTGGTATGACCGGAGTCCGGATATAGATAGTTTGATCCTCGATACGCCCGGTGATGTACGATTTTTTTGAGTGCAGTTTAAAATCGAGTTTATACTCCGTATCATAGATGGGTATAATACTATCCTGAGTATATTCTTTTTCTTGGTATCTCTCTGCTATTGTCGGGTTTTTGGCAGTGACCTTTTTTATCCAATTTTTGCACCATTCCAAATGTGTAGGGAGTTCTTCATCCGAGATACTACTTGGCAAACGAAGATTGACACCCTTACTTGTAAAGGATGCACGTACAGACCTTCTGCGCTCGCGAATTACTTGGATCTGTATATTTATTCCATTTATATGTACATATTGGAGGCTTTTCATCCTACTATTTGATGAAGATTAAATTTATCACTAACAAAGCGGATAGCTTATCCCTTATGATCCTCGAGATATCTCATAGCATCGACGAGTACTTGTACACTTGCGATGTCCATAGCATTGTACATAGATGCTCTAAAACCGCCAACAGAGCGATGCCCCTTGATCCCTACGATACCCATCTGATCACACAGTGCCAAAAAATCGGACTCCAGTTCGGATTTTGTGAGTAGGAAGTTGGCATTCATAGTAGAGCGATCTTGTGGATCTACTGTGCCACGGAATAGTGCATTTCGATCGATTTCTTCATAGAGCAGTTTTGCTTTTGCTGCATTTCTATGGGACATTTCCGTCACACCTCCTTGTTTTTTTAACCATCGCATATTGAGCATAGAGACATAAATCGGAAATACAGGAGGCGTATTGAACATAGAGCCTTTAGGGATATGTGTGCGATAATCGAGCATAGTGGGGATGTGGCGATGGACTTTTCCAAGTGCAGATTTTCTGATAATGACGAGTGTCACTCCGGCCGGGCCCATATTTTTTTGTGCGCCGGCATAGACTGCTTGGATACGCTCCCATGGGATACTACGCCCAAAAATATCCGAAGAGGCATCAAGCACCAAGGGCACCTCTGTTGATGGTAGCTTGTGATATTGAGTACCATAGACCGTATTATTGCTAGTGATATGCACATAGTTCAGGTCATTAGGAATATCAAAATCTTTGGGTATGTATCGATATCCATCAGACTTGGAACTGGCCAACTCTAGCAATTGCCCAAAGGCTTGGGCTTCTTTGATCGCCTTGGCTGACCATGTACCTGTATCGACATAGCCTGCACTCCTTTCGGAGTCCAGTAGGTTCATCGCCGTCATAAAAAACTGCGTACTCGCTCCACCCGTCAAAAACAACACAGCAAAATCATCCCCTACACTTAGCAGCTCCCTCACCAAAGATTCTGCCTCTTCCATGACTTCTGTCCAAGCACTTGAACGGTGCGAAATCTCTAAAATGGACAAGCCCGAACCATCAAAATCTTTAACGGCTTGTGATGCTTTAGCAAATACTTCTCCGGGTAGGATAGATGGTCCCGCACTGAAGTTATGTTTGACTTGAACTTGACTAGGTATTTCCATAAGTTTTTTTACTTTTTTATTAAAATGGATGAAGATTTTTGACCAAAAAAATCCAGGATGCAAGGTAATACATTCTAGTGGTTGACAGTTTATCATCTTGTATTTTTTTGTAGATAAATCATCTGGTATAGGATATAGACGGATTGTGTATGTTTGCAGACTAAAATGCAAAGAATGCGCAATCCGAGGATATTGGCCGAACTACTTTGGTGGACTTTGAGTTTGCTACTGGTCTTAGTAATATTTTATCCGATATATCTCTATAAGATACATTTTCCATATTGGACATTTTTAGGTATTAGCATCGTTTTTTTTGTACAGTTTGGTCGATTGATTCTTTCGATGAAACATCACCCTATACGCCCCAAGCAGCTTCTGAAGATCGTGGTCATGTTTTTGTGTATTCCTATCGTATTTTTACTCTATCAGGAATTGATGCGTTTTCGGAGTGACTTGGATGATGGGCTGGTTAATGATCTGGTCAATGGACTCTCGCTGAATGATCGCCGTAAGCTGTTACTGTATATTCGCTCTGTGGTGCTTTATTTTGGAACTGCATCTATAATGCTGGGTGCAGTATTACCTCTGCGCTTGTTGATTTCGGTTTGGAAAATACGTAACAAGGACAAGAGCTTATAAGAACAATCAGGGTTGATCGGGCTAGCACGGAGCCGATACATGGAGCTTTTGCTTCATAGCATTACTCCGATTCTGTACGCTCCGAAAATAGTCGGATAATAGTATTTGTATCAGCTACTTATTTGTGCCTTCCATTTTATTTATTAAGAAAATCTATATATATAACTTGGATTACGTAACTTTGAGCCATATCTAACCATATCAGAAAATGTCAGCATATCTAAATGAACTCAATGATGTACAATGTCAGGCAGTGTGTCATATAGAAGGTCCTTCCTTGGTTATCGCAGGTCCCGGTTCGGGCAAGACGAGAGTACTTACTTATCGGATTGCGCACTTGATGCATCACGGCATTTCTCCTTGGAATATACTGGCACTTACTTTTACCAATAAAGCTGCTCGAGAGATGCGCGAAAGAATAGCAACCCTCGCCGGTGGAGCAGCCCGCAATCTTTGGATGGGTACTTTCCATTCTATTTTTGCACGCATTCTGAGAATAGAAGCTGACCAAATCGGCTTTTCAAAAGACTTCACCATCTATGATACGCAGGATAGCAAGAGTGTGATCAACCAGATCATCAAAGATATGCGATTAGATAAAAAAACCTACAACCCCAACGGTATTCGCGCTCGGATATCTTCTGCCAAAACGAACGTGATCTCCTCTGAAGAATATGCCAAAAGGCCTGACTTGCTCGCAGACGATCAACGTTCAAAGAGACCTTTTTTCTATAAAATATACCAAAAATATACAGATAAACTACGCTTGGCCGGCGCTATGGACTTTGATGACCTGCTCTATCATATGTACTGTATGCTCCGCGATCACGAAGAACTATGCAATAAATATAGAGCCAAATTTAGTTTTGTACTGGTCGATGAGTTTCAAGATACCAATTATATACAATACGAAATCATAAAAAAACTCGTAAAATATCCCTCAAGTCCCGAAAACCTCAGCGTAGTTGGTGATGATGCGCAGAGTATCTATGCTTTTAGAGGGGCTACCATCGATAATATCCTCGATCTAAAAAAGGACTTCAAAAATCTCAAGGTTTTCAAATTAGAACAAAATTATCGCTCTACAGTCCACATCGTCCAGGCTGCCAACGGCATCATTGCACATAACAAGAAACAAATCAAAAAGACGATTTGGACATCTGCACAAGATGGCGAACCTATCAATGTGATTCGTGCCATTACAGATAGCGAAGAAGGAAAACGCATCGCCGACTTGATCGTCGAACACAAAAACAGATACCACTTACCCAATACAGAAATCGCTATACTCTATCGGACCAATGCCCAGTCCCGTGTTTTTGAAGAACATCTGCGCCGCAATAATATTCCGTATCGGGTTTTTGGTGGCTTGTCCTTCTATCAGCGAAAGGAAGTCAAAGATCTCCTTGCCTATATGCGATTAGCTCTCAATCCGAGTGATGACGAAGCCTTTAAGCGTGTAGTAAACTACCCGAAGCGAGGCATTGGTAAGACGACCATCGATAAAATATTACTTACAGCTGACCAACATGGGATTTCTATTTGGGAGGCTATGGCCAAAGTTGCGCTCCATCAAGGAACTGTGACCAAACTTGCTCAATTCAAAAAGCTGATCCATGCCATGAGACAAAAAGCACAAACTACGGATGCATACACTACAGCGGTGTATATCTCCAAAGCCTCCGGAGTGTACGATTTGCTCAGATCGGATAGTACTATCGAAGGCATGAATCGTCTGGCCAATGTCA
>JAJRUR010000016.1 GCA_024277695.1 Bacteroidota bacterium
AGCGCCGTAGGTGCGACACCTTGTAGCACCGTAGGTGCGACGTGTTCACTGTTTCTATCAAGCTATCCATATGACAGAAAAGATATCCCCCACCCACTAAGCACACCCTACCAACTAGTGATCAACACTTCATGTTTTTTTGGAAGTTTCTTGATTTGATGCTATCAAAAGTAGCTTATTTCTATCTTTGTGTATGCAAAGGAAAAAAGCCTATCATAAAGTGAGTCCTTACGGCAAAACCGATACGTCCAAAAAAACAGAAGTCGCGGAAATGTTTGATAGGATATCGGCTAATTATGACTTTCTCAATCACTTCCTATCTTTGGGGATCGACAAGCGATGGCGACTTGCCGTGATAAAATCACTGAGACCATTGGAGCCACAACGGGTTTTGGATGTAGCTACCGGAACGGGTGATCTTGCTATACAAGTACACAAGTCTTTGCGGGCAAAAGAAATCATCGGTGTCGATATATCCCCAAAGATGCTGGAGATCGGGCAAAAGAAGATAGAGCGAAGAGGTATAAAAAACATCCGCCTGGAGCCGGGCGATTCGGAAGATTTGCGATTTGAGTCGGATTATTTTGATGCGACGACAGTTGCTTTTGGTGTGCGCAATTTTGAAACACCTATCAAGGGGCTCCGAGAGATGTATCGCGTACTACGTCCGGGTGGTCGTATTGCAGTCTTAGAGTTTTCAAAACCGCGATCAAAAATCTTTGGATCGATATATAGTTTCTACTTCAAATACGTTTTGCCTAAGTTAGGTCGTTTACTATCCAAAGATAAAAGGGCATACTCCTATTTGCAAGAGTCTGTAAGTGTATTTCCTGATTATAATCGATTTACAGATATGATGGAAGATGCCGGATTTAATCAATGTACATATCGTTCACTGACATTTGGAATATGTTGTCTATACACTGGAGAAAAATAATTTGTGGATTGGGTTTGATTTGTATCTGCCTTTCGGCCAATGCTCAACTACATAAGATCGGGGCTAATTTTCAAAACTTCTCGACTAAGCCTTATTACTTTGGTTTGGGTTTTGCTTATTCTAATTCGAATTTTAAGATAAAGCACTCATCAGAATTTATCCGAAATGACACTTTTTTGGTCGCAGAGGGTATCAACAGTCCGGGTTTTTCGGTCAATCTGATCGGCAATCTCAAATTTGGACAAGATTTTGATTTCAGAGTACTGCCCGGATTTTCTTTTACGGATAGGACGATTATCTATAGAACCAAAGCCGGCAACCGTCCCTTGATCGACGAGCGTATTGAGTCGGTATTTGTCAATATTCCTTTTCAGTTTAGATACAAATCTCAACCCTACAAAAACAAACGCCTCTTCGTCAGCGGAGGGCTCAAATATTCTTTTGATGTATCCAATAATAGTCGTACCCGACAGGCTAAATCCCTCATCAAGATCACACCGCATGACTTTGCAGCTGAAGTGGGTGCAGGGATTCAGATATTTTTTGAATATTTTATTTTTTCGCCGGAGATCCGATTTTCGCATGGTATCAGTAGCTCCTACATTCAGAACCGGGAGCTCGAACGTGCCAATGTTCTGGACAAACTCATCTCTCGGAGTATATCCATTACGCTGAATTTTGAGGGATAGCAAAGCTACAGATGCTCAATGAAGCTGCAGAGGTTACTCGGTATCCAAGGCTTGTAGAAACTCGAGACAGTCGCTGCGAATATCATCAAAAAAATACCCAAATCCCGTTCTTAACACTGCCTCTTTTTGTTTTAAGAAGTCGATTTGTTGAGCAAAGAAACTCGGAAATTTTGTGCGTTGATCGAGGCGACGAAAAACCATTTCAAGACCGCTCCAATCGTCATATTGCTCGATGAAGTCATGATCTACCATAAAATGTATGGTGCCTTGAGATCGCTCAGGCATAGCATGGGCATGTGTATCTAATATCTTATAGATGCGCTTTTTGAAATCATCAAAAGGCTCTGCGCTGTAGTTATCCCAATCGGATGCTAGGAGATAGTCGATAAATACGTCCAATACTACGGCAGAATATTTGTGATATACCGGATACAGTATCTGTAAAGTCTCTTTGAAGTAGTGGTGACTGTCTGTCAAAAAATCTATATGCCGATGAAATAGAATACCGTCTTGATATACGGGATCCAACAGTGTTAATTCTTTTAAGCCTAATCGATCTACCATAAAGTTACCCATCAATAGATGTTCGTCATCACCGGATAGAAGAAGATGTCCCAGATAATTCATAGTGTATTACGATAGTTGTAAGGAATACTGCAAGGTAAGCAAAAAAAATATTCGGAGCGGTATGTACGTAATTTGACCTTGTCAGTACTCCATCTGACTAATAAACAGATCAATAAAGAACAAAGGTACTCGATGCTGCCCGACTACCATCTGCGTGAGGGATAGTAAGGGCGCGAGGTACGAGCGGTCCGGATGAGGAGGCACGACGAAGAGAGGACGGGAGCCTACGGCGTACCCCTGCATAGCCCGACCCGAGGGACGAGGGGCACGCCCAAATAGCAGCTCGTCTGATGAGCAATAGTATGATGTTCTAAGCTAGAATATTGTTACATTTGCAGTCATTATTTTTTATAGGATCAATCAGACTAATATATGCTCACAGTAGAAAATCTAGGTCTTCAATATGGTAAACGGATACTTTTTGATGAAGTACATCTCAAGTTTACTCAGGGGAACTGTTATGGAGTCATCGGTGCTAATGGTGCCGGCAAATCGACATTTTTGAAGATTCTAGCCGGAGAGATAGACCCAAATCGAGGCAGTGTGCATCTGGATAAAGACCGCAGGATGGCAGTGCTGAAGCAAGATCATTTTGCATACGAGGAGGAAATCGTATTGGATACGGTGATTATGGGACATAAGCAGATGTATGATATTATGGTCGAAAAGAATTCTATCTATATGGACCCGGAGGCTACGGAAGCGGATGGTCTGCGAGCTGCGGAACTGGAGAATGCATTTGGAGATATGGGGGGCTGGAATGCTGAAAGCGATGCTGCTGAGTTGCTCAGCAATTTGGGAGTCAAAGAGCGATGGCATCAAAAACAGATGAAGGAGCTCAGCGCTACAGACAAAATAAAAGTCTTGTTGGCGCAGGCTTTGTTTGGTGCGCCTGATCTACTGCTTTTGGACGAGCCGACCAATGATTTGGATGCTCGTACGGTAGCGTGGTTGTCCAATTTTTTGGCAGATTATAAGAATACTGTTATCGTCGTATCGCATGATCGTTATTTTTTGGATATGATATGTACTCATATCGTTGATATCGACTTTCAGAAGATAAAGATCTATACCGGCAATTATACTTTCTGGTACGAGTCCTCCAAATTGATGGCTGCTCAGGTAGCCAATAAGAACAAAAAAATGGAGGTCAAGCGCAAGGAGATGTTGGAGTTTATTCAGCGATTTAGTGCTAATGCTTCGAAGTCAAAGCAAGCGACCAGTCGCAAAAAAGCATTAGAAAAGCTAAAGCTGGAAGAGATCAAACCCTCTACACGCAAGTATCCTTTTATTCATTTTAAGCCCGAAAGGCCACCGGGTGATCAGATACTCAAAGTGAGTAATCTATCTGCTCGTGACGCTCAAGGGGATCTGCTGTACAGTAAGGTAGATTTTGTCATCAACCGTGGAGACAAGATAGCCATTCTGGCCAAAAACTCCAATGCTGCTACGGTGTTTTGCGAGCAACTCTATACTGAGCGGGCTGAGGCGGGTCAGTCCATTGAGTGGGGTCAAACTATTACCAAAGCGTATATGCCCAATGACAATTCAGCATTTTTTGAAGGAGATCAAGACATCGACTTGATGAACTGGCTCCGGCAGTATAGCGAAAACAAAGACGAGCAATTTATCAGAGGATTTTTGGGGCGAATGCTATTTAGCGGAGAAGAAGTCTATAAGCAGTCATCGGTGCTATCCGGTGGAGAAAAAGTACGTTGTATGCTGGCCAAGACCATGCTCCATCATCCCAATTTTTTGATTTTGGATGAGCCTACCGGTCACTTGGATTTGGAGTCTATAGTAGCGCTCAATGATGCTTTGGTAGAGTACTCGGGCAATCTAATTCTGGTCACGCATGACCATCGGATGATCGAGACAGTAGCTAATCGTATCATTGAGCTCACGCCGAAAGGTATCATCGACTCGCTGATGACACTGGACGAGTATCTCGTCTCGGAGCGTATCACACAACAGCGCGAACAATTGCTAGAAAGTGTTTGATCTACATCTGTGCTCATAAGCAAAGCTTATGTATCTGCCAAAAATCGAATAGTATAGTACTAGCTGAGCTTAGCCCTCTAATGCACTATTTATTGGATATGGCCTTTGACGATATCTATAATAACCGAAGCTACTTTATAGGGATCAGCATTGGATGCAGGACGTCTGTCCTCCAACCAGCCTTTCCAACCGTTTTCGGGCACGGCGATCGGAATACGTATCGAAGCACCGCGGTCAGATAGTCCATAAGAGAACTTATCAATGGACTGCGTTTCGTGCAATCCTGTGAGGCGCTTTTCATTATCTTCTCCATAGACTGCAATGGCCGCATCGATACAAGCTTGAGGTGCAAAACGCTCGCATACGTCCTCAAATATTTTGCGATCACCGGCTTCGCGAAGTTCGGTATTAGAAAAATTGGCGTGCATACCTGATCCGTTCCAGTCTCCTTGTACAGGCTTTGGATGTAGATTTATCCGGACCCCGTACTGTTCGCCGATACGCTCCAATAAATAGCGAGCTACCCAAACTTGGTCACCGGCTTCTTTGGCTCCTTTGGCAAATATCTGATACTCCCATTGTCCTTTCATGACTTCGGCATTGATGCCTTCGATATTGATACCCGCAGCGATGCAGTCATCCATATGTGCCTCGATCATGTGACGCCCTACTGCATATTCAGATCCTACGGAACAATAATACGGTCCTTGGGGAGGCGGATAATATCCCTGAGCCGGAAAACCCAAGGGTGTATGATGCTCGATGTCCCACAATACATATTCTTGTTCAAAACCAAACCAAAAGTCTGCATCATCGTCGTTGATCGTAGCGCGTCCGTTGGTCGGATGCGGACTGCCATCGGGGTTGAGCACTTCGCACATCACCAAATAGCCACTTTTGCGACCCGGATCCAAAAATACTCGTACGGGTTTGAGCAATAAGTCCGAAGAATTACCTTCTGCCTGCATAGTACTGGAGCCATCAAAGGCCCAAATGGGGAGGTCATCCGGATTTTCAGAAAATTTGGAGGCATCTATTATTTTGGTTTTGCTGCGCATCATCTGCGTAGGTTGGTTACCATCCAACCAGATGTATTCGAGTTTGATCTTTGACATGTGTAAGATTTATAATGGTTTATATATTAAAAAAGCACAAAACTATCCAGCAAAATCTAACCTTACAGACCAAGTTGCAGATAAATGCCGACAGCCAAACACTATATTTATCACATATGCTATTGGTATTGTGTATATTATACCTTATACTTGTATTATGCCTAAGCAAAAAAGTGACCTTCTCTATAGTTTAGTTCAAAGTTTGACAAAATCTGAAAAGCGTCATTTTAAGCTCTATGTCAATAGATTGGCGAGCAACGAAGACGGACTCTTTGTCCGACTCTTTGATTTGCTGGATCAGATGGACTCGTATGAAGAAAAAGTCATCTTAAAAAAACTTCAAGATCTCAAAAAGAGGCAACTCTCCAATATCAAGCGTCACCTCTTCAGTCAGATACTGAAGAGTCTTCGTCTGCTCTATGCCAACAAAGACCAGTTTGTCCGTCTGAGAGAACAGGTGGACTATGCGCATATTTTGTACAGCAAAGGTTTTTATCGTCAAAGTCTGAAGATGCTCGACAGACTAAAACAAGAATCTCAAAAACTCCAAGACGGATTGAATACACTCCATATTATAGAATTTCAAAAATATATTGAAGAGCGACATATCACCCGTTCGCGTAGAGTCAAGAACAGGATGGAAAATCTGCTGGATGCCTCCGATATACAACGCAAAGTAGTAAGCAATACCATCCGCCTGACCAATCTCAAATTAAAAATCCATGGTCTGTATATCAAGATGGGCCATATACGCGACGAAAAGGATCACTTTGTGGTCAAAGAATATTTTCAATCTAGCCTGAGTGGGATCCAAACGGAGCAACTCAGTCCACGCGAATCCATATTCTTGCACCAATCATATATGTGGTACTACTACATTTTGCTCGATTATAATCAATGTTATATCCACGCCAAAGCGTGGCTGGATTTGTTTGATACATATCCTGAAATGATCGACCGAGATCCCGATCTCTATATGAGAGGATATTCTTATACACTGAGTTTGCTTTATTATCAAAAAAAGAAGAAACCCTTCTATCGGCATCTAAAAGCCTTCGAAGAATATTCTGATCGTGCAATGAGAGATTTTAATGAAAATTCTAAAATCATAAACTTTATCTACCTGTATTCTGCCAAAATAAATGCCGCTATTCTCCGTGGTGACTACCATGAAGGCATCAAAATAGTCCCGTACATCTTAAAACAATTAAAAAAATATCAACTCCAGCTCGACCCACATCGAAATATGGTCTTTAATTATAAAATAGCATGGCTCTATTTCGGAGCAGAAAGCTATGATCGCTGTATAGAGCATTGTAACAGGATCATCAACCAAAAACACGATTATCTGCGAGCAGATCTCCAATGCTATGCTCGCCTGCTTCATCTGATGGCGCATTATGAACTTCACCACACTGAACTGCTCCCTTACCTTATCCAATCGGTCAAGCGCTTTTTTATCAAGATGGATGATCTCAATAGTGTACAAAAAAGGCTCTTACACTTTTTGAGCAAATACCGATATATAACATCAAAAAAAGAAGAAAAGCACGCTTTTATGGAACTCCAAAAAGACATATCTGTCCTGTACGAACACCCATACGAAAAGCGCGCATTTCAGCATTTGGATATCATGTTTTGGATAGAAAAAAAAATCAGGCAGTAATACAACAATGGACAAAAAGCATTTTGTGTCTTTATTTTAGATCCGCTGCATCTCCGCAACACAAACTCAATCATCCGAGCACTAGCTCTACGGTACCAAGTGTACTAAAGATAAAATTAACTCAAGTTTCGGTAGTTACAAAATAGAAAAAGGGAGTTATGTGAGGTATAATTAACTGAACTTCTGCGCATTGTAGGAACGAACAAAAAAACATCTCTCCATGCAATATACAAATAACTTTAAAGTCACCACTGGCTACTTTGTATCTTTTTGACCAACTCAACAAGTTTTTAAGGAGTTTTCCGTCAGATATTTGATTGCGTTTCGTA
>JAJRUR010000259.1 GCA_024277695.1 Bacteroidota bacterium
GATCTACTATACCATGAGGCAACCTTCGAGCATGCTCTAGCAGATAAGGCCGCAAAGACAGGCCACAGTACTACAGTAGAAGCAGCGCGTATAGCAGCTTCTGCCAATGTACAACAGCTACTCATAGGGCATTACTCCTCTCGATATCAAGATGTCAGTTTTCTAGAGAGTGAGGCACAAACTGTTTTCCCCAATACCAGAGCAGTAGTAGAAGGCCAATATTATGCCTTCTAAAGAGCTATCTACTACAAAAATTTGGACTTCGGATAGTGGCAGAACTTGTTTTTGTCAGAAAAAACTTCCACACTATGCTATCGGATATCTCTGTGCTATAGCTTGTTCTACCCTTTGTATGTAAAATATCTTTGAAATAAGGCAAAATATAGAAAAAAACTTTTCTATATTTGCACTCCGAAAAATTGACCCGGTAGCTCAGTTGGTAGAGCATTTGACTTTTAATCAAAGGGTCCCGGGTTCGAGCCCCGGCCGGGTCACTTTTCATATCGGCAGCCCATATCAGGGTTAGCCGATTTTTTTTGTGATGGCACCTAAGAGGGGCATCTTGCGCATTCAATGCTCTTAAATCAGCTAACTCAAAGAAATACAGTGCATTAGTTGGTCGTTTGGGTAGAATGTACTATATATGCACCTACTAACTAAAATTGTCAAAGGGATTATGACGATATTACTCGTATTATTTATTGTAGCTGCATTATTGACCATAGTTGCTTTTTTGGAGCGCATAAGGGCATGAAATTGTCAGTCAAAAGGATCATCCTCAGCCTAGCCAAAATACATGATGATCAAAAATATTGTGCTTAAAATACACGATATATTCGGACAGAGGCTTACATTAGCCGCCGAAATAAGCATGGATAGTTTTAGGATGTTCTACAATCGGTTCTTTGTCGTTTTGCCTAGTGTTTTACTGTGATCATTCCTATTCTTTTTAGTCACCGATAAGTGGCTTTTTTTTATGCTATTCAACTTATATTTTTTTTACAAAATAATACACAAAATACCATGAGTAGGCAAAAAAAACGAACTCCTAGCTTCTTTGAGAGTGTCGAGCGAAATTTTAACAAAGCAGCTGCCAAAACATCGATCCCCAAGGGTCTCATCGATCAGATAAGGGTGTGTAATGCCGTTTATCAAATGCGATTTCCTGTCAGAGTAGGTAACAAATTTGAAGTAATCGAAGCTTATAGAGTACAGCACTCACATCATCGATTACCCACCAAAGGAGGTATTCGCTATAGCGATAAAGTAACACAATCCGAAGTGATGGCCCTAGCTACACTGATGACATACAAATGCGCTATCGTCGATGTGCCTTTCGGAGGAGCAAAAGGCGGTGTAAAAATCAATCCTTATAAATACGATGAACAGACATTACAAAATATTACACGTAGATACACTACCGAGCTGATCCGCAAAAATTTTATAGGTCCGGGTATCGATGTTCCTGCACCGGATTATGGTACTGGTCCTCGAGAAATGGCTTGGATTCTGGATACTTATCAGACTTTCAAACCCGAGGATATTGATCGCGCTGCCTGTGTCACCGGTAAGCCGGTAGCCCAAAACGGTATTCGAGGACGTGGCGAAGCTACAGGAAGAGGTGTCTTTTATGGTCTCCGTGAGGTCATGAGTCATAAAGATGATATGTCCAAACTCGGTTTGTCCGTCGGAACTGAAGGAAAGACTATGGTCATCCAAGGATTGGGTAACGTAGGCTCACATACGGGACTCATCTCTATCAAAGAAGGCGGTTTTAAAGTGATTGCCGTAAGCGAATACGAGGGAGCTATCTACTCCAGTAAAGGTATCCATATGGAAAAACTCCTCAAATACCGCAAGGAAAAAGGGACAATCATAGGATTTCCGGGAACCAAAAAACTCCCCACTCGCGAAGTCGCTTTAGAACTGGAGTGCGATGTCCTCGTACCTGCAGCACTCGAAAACCAAATCACGATCTCCAATGCCAAACGCATCAAAGCAAAAATTATCGCTGAAGCCGCCAACGGACCGGTTTCTGCCGACGCAGAAGAAATATTGCTCAAAAAAGGTGTATTGATCATCCCAGATATGTATATCAATGCCGGAGGAGTCACTGTATCTTACTTCGAATGGCTCAAAAATCTTTCCCACATGCGCTTCGGTCGTATGGAAAAAAGATTTGATGCTAACCAATATACTGGTCTGATCAACTTAGTAGCAAAAATGACCGGCAAAACTGTTACTAATAAAGAACGTAACTGGCTGGCAAGAGGTGCCGACGAGGTAGACCTCGTCCGATCCGGACTCGAAGAAACTATGGCTACGGCTTATCAGCAAATCCGTGAGACATATAAGAGAAAAAGATCTGTCCAAGATTTGAGAACGGCAGCTTTTGTAAGTGCGATTAATAAAATTAGCGCAGATTATATAAGTTTTGGAATATTTCCATAGCTCGATATAATATTTGTATCGCCAAAGCGTTTCTTCTACTTATTTTACCAACATATACTAAAATAAATTTTTTTAACAAAACTGAACATTATGGCATCTTCCAAAATTGACAAAATGGATTTGAAAATTTTGAAAATCCTCCAAACGAATAGTAAGATTACTAATCTTGAACTGTCCAAACGAATAGGTCTCTCTCCTGCACCTACCCTCGAGCGTGTAAAAAAACTTGAATCAAACGGAGTAATAAAAAGTTATCATGCCTTCGTAGCTCCCAAAGCAATAGGGCTTAATGTCAAAACTTTTATCCTAGTGACTATCGACTGGAAACGTCCCAATGCACTCGATCATTTTATGAAAGAAATTAAGAAAATTCCTGAGGTCGTAGAGTGTTATATCATCACCGGAGAAGGAGACTTTTTACTCAAAATTGTTTGTAAAGACTTGCCCGCTTATGAACAACTACTCTTTACAAAACTGTCAGGTATGGAACTCATCGAGCGACTGAAGACTATCATGACATTATCTACTGTCAAAGAATCCAAGCTGCTTCCATTAGGTTATGAATAATTCCATCGTGGCTTTGGCCAATGTATGAGCATTCTGTGGAGAATATCGAGGCCGGGATATCCTGCGAGTCATATCTTAGGTACTATGCATATATCCAATCGAGCGGCTTTCCGGTATATTGATCAACTGACTAGATACGTATTGGATGCCCAGCTTTTTGTCGCGGAGACGGATATACGAGCAATGCACGAAAAAATGAGCCATCCGGACGCTATGCATATACCAATGGGCAAAACCTTGCACGATCTCATTTCTCCAAAAAAATATAAAAAAATTCATCAGCTCTGCCTAAAAGTTTTTAAGCTCGACTTAGATACTATGAGCAACATGCCCCCTGTACTCATCATCAATCTGCTCATGCAGCAGTTGATGCAAAAAGACTATCAACACTCCTTAGATGCACATTTGTGGCAGATTGCTGACCAACAAGGCCTAATACTGAAAGGCTTAGAGAGCGTCGAGGATCAGCAAGAAGTATTTGACCAAATGAGTCTGCAATGGCAGACCAAACAACTGCTCAGCATGTTGAGTAATATTTCCAAATTTAGGAAGTCCACCCGCATGATGATGCAAATGTATGAGAGACAAGAAATATTCAAACTCTACCGCTATACCAAAAAACAGTTGGGCGGTATGAGAAAAATACTACTCTATGATAGAAATCAGAAGATGCTCGATGTACTATTGGACTATCTGCCCCAACATAAATGCTTCATCGCTGTAGGGGCAGCTCATCTGCCCGGATATCGTGGGTTATTGAGACAGATTAAGCACGCTCAATATAGAGTAGAAGCCGTAAACTTGTAGTGCATTTTTCTTTACTGTCAAGATTTTTTCTGATATTACTAATAAAAAACACCTTACCGAATGCAAAATTCTAAAATCATACTCGAGATCCTGCTCGACGAAAACAAAATACCGGAGAAGATATTTTGGACTGCAGCAGAATCAGACGATGCATCCAAACAACCCTCCAAAGCATTGATGTTATCTCTGTTCCATGAACAGACTAAAGAGACTATGCGCATAGATCTATGGACCAAAGAAATGCAAGTGATGGAGATGGATCGCTTCTACTACCACAGCCTCAAATCCATGGCGGATAACTATCTAAAAGCTACAGGAAACGAAAAAATGGCCTCAGCTATGCGTCAGTTGGCGCAATATTTCGGTGAGGAAACTCAGATAATTCCTAAACCAGAGCATTGAGCAAGGTGTTTAGACTGTATCAAATTTTTTTCCATTCATCAAAAATAGATTAGCAAAATGCTTAGCGCAACAAAAATTTATCAAGCACTCCGTCAGATACTTGATCCTATGACCGGTGTCAATATCGTAGAAAAAAGAATGGTGGACAAACTGGATGTCCAAGGCAATCAAGTACACTTACAACTCATCGTGTCAGAAAAAATCGCAGCAGAGCAACGCGTGGCGCTCATGCAAGAGATAGAGTCTGCCATCAAAGTAATAGATCCGTCTTGCCAGGTGCATATGCATTTTGTTTCTTCCAAAGAATCTTCAGGAGCACTATCCCCACTCCCACAGGTCAAAAATATCATAGCAGTAGCCTCGGGAAAAGGAGGTGTAGGCAAGTCAACTATTGCAGTTAATCTCGCCTTAGCGCTCAAACAAAAAGGACTGGAAGTCGGACTCCTGGATGCAGATCTCTATGGACCTTCGATCCCGACGATGTTCGGACTGCACGGAGAGCGACCAAAGATCAAAGAACTCTACGGCAAGCACAAAATGGTTCCTATAGAAAAATACGGTATTTACTTGATGTCAGTAGGTTTTGTCGTAGAGCCCGCCCAAGCTGTCGTCCTGAGAGGACCAAGACTGGGAGCTCTGCTCAAGCAGTTTGTCGAAGAGTGTATTTGGCCTTCGCTCGATTATCTGATTATTGACTTGCCACCGGGTACCGGAGATGTACAATTGTCTTTGGTCCAAACTTTACCACTCACAGGAGTCGTTATGGTCACTACACCACAGCAAGTAGCCGTAGATGATGCCCTCAAAGCAATGAATATGTTTTTGATCTCCAATATCAATGTCCCCATCCTTGGTATCGTCGAAAATATGTCTTGGTTCACACCGGCCGAACTACCGCAGAACAAATACTATCTCTTCGGTCAAGGTGGCGGCGAAAAACTAGCCAAACTCGGTCAATCACAAGTTTTGGCACAGATCCCCTTAGTACAGGCCGTCAGAGAAGGTGGGGATACCGGCACACCTATCGCTTTGGTCGAAAGCGAAAGAGGAATGAATTATTTTGAACACTTTGCTGATGAGCTGATCAAAAGTGTAAAACGACGTAATGAACAACAAGACCCAACACAGATAGTACGTGTAAACTAAAATTGGTAAATGCCAATAATTTAATGTAACTTTGCCTTGAGCAAAAATTGTATAAATCAAAGAATTTTTTTAAATAGCTGCATGTCCAAAAAAAAATTATCCATAAAACAATTGGAAAAATCTTTGGATACCATACGTATGCACCTCGAAGTAGATGGCGGTAATGTAGAGGTCGTGGATATCACAGAAGATAATGTGGTCAAAGTAAAATGGCTGGGTAATTGTCTCAATTGTAATATGTCGGCGATGACACTCAAAGCCGGAATAGAACACACTATCAAAAGCCATTTCCCACAAGTGGTCGCAGTAGAGGCCATTAATTAGTACAGCATGAAGAGAGCAGAGCTAGTAGCTGGTATTTTTAAAAAAAAATCTTTCCTCTGCATCGGATTGGATACGGATATAGACAAATTACCCCTTCATCTAGGAAAAGGATATCAAGCTTTATATGCCTTTAACAGAGCGATCATAGATGCTACAGAAGATCTCTGCGTCGCCTACAAACTCAATAGTGCATTTTATGAAGCTGCCGGATTAGATGGACTCCAAGCCTTGCGCGATACCATAAAGTATATCGGAGATAAACATCTGGTCATCTTGGATGCTAAGCGCGGAGATATAGGCAATACCGTAGATCAATATGCTCGTGCAGCTTTTGATTATCTCCATGCAGATGCCATTACAGTAGCTCCTTATATGGGGCGTGACTCGGTAGATCCTTTTTTGAGCTACTCGGACAAGTGGGTCATTTTGTTGGCATTGACTTCTAACCCTAGTTGTACTGATTTTGAATTAATGAAATTGGCCAATGGTAGATTACTCTATGAAGAACTCATCACCAAAGCACAGACTTGGGCTGATCCTGATCAACTCATGTTCGTCCTGGGTGCCACAAGAACCGAACAGATGGCACGTGTGAGATCTTTGGCACCGGAGTCTTTTTTTCTTGTTCCCGGTATCGGCGCTCAAGGTGGCAGTTTGACCGATGTCCTACGCACTTGCTGGATAGAGGATTGCGGTATTTTGGTCAATTCTTCCAGAGGCATTATCTATAGCAGCTCTGAAAAAGACTTCGCACTTGCAGCTAGACGATCTGCAAAACATCTCGTGATGCAGATGAAAAAACTAGCATTTTAGACCCACGAACAGAATAATCCCGTTATGCTTCCGCTTTAGGCGTAAAATGGAGTGGCGGATAGGCAGGCTGCTCACTATGGGCTATACTCCCAAATTGCTTTTCAAACTTTTGGACATTATCTTGTAAGGCTTTGAGCAGTCGCTTGGCATGCTGTGGTGTGAGTATGATTCTCGACTTCACTTTGGCCTTAGGGATATTGGGCATCAATCGGACAAAATCAACGACAAACTCACTATGTGAGTGAGATATAATCGCCAAATTACTATAAATCCCTTCAGCGATTTCATCATTGAGTTCAATATTGATTTGATTTTTTTGCTTTTTTTGATCTGCCATGGTATTTGTTTTTTTTACAAAGATAGGATTAGTATTCCAAAAAATTTAGATTGTCTTAGTTTCGTATCTTTGTGCTTCAAATTAAAAAAACTCCTGAGTATGAATCCACATCCGGTCTTGGACGCATTTTATGAGCAACGCACACCCACTGATGATTTTGCTCAGCAGGTACTCAATGACTTTTGGATCTGCTGCGTGAGTCGAGAGGTCAGCTTGTTAGGTCGTAAAGAAGTACTTTTGGGCAAAGCCAAATTTGGAATATTCGGCGATGGCAAGGAACTACCTCAAGTGGCGATGGCAAGAGCGTTTAAGAAAGGCGATTGGCGGTCGGGGTACTATCGCGATCAAACTTTTATGATGGCATTGGGACTGTGTACAGTCGAGGACTTATTTGCTCAGCTCTATGCAGATCCGGATCATGATCATATGACAAAAGGACGGCAGATGAATGCACATTTTGTATCTCCGACGATAGACAAAAACGGGGCTTGGCTAGATCATTTGAAGCAGTTCAATATTAGTGCAGATATCTCCAGTACTGCTAGTCAAATGGCTAGAGCCCTTGGGATAGCACTAGCCTCCAAACTGTATCGGGAGAGCAACCTGTCCAATACTTTTAGCCACCGAGGAAATGAAGTCAGCTTTTGTACTATTGGCGATGCCAGTACTAGCGAAGGTGTATTTTGGGAGTCCATCAATGCTGCCGCAGTCATGCAAGTACCCCTAGCTGTATCTGTTTGGGATGACGGATATGGAATTTCTGTTCCCAGATCATTACAAACTGCCAAAAATAGTATATCCAAGGCACTCGCTGGAATGATAGCCGACGGGGACAAGGGCATTGAAGTATATTCGGCCAAAGCTTGGGACTATCCTGCTCTGGTCGAACTGTATGAAAGAGGAATCAAGAGGATACGACAGAAACATATACCCGCATTGTTTCACATTGAAGACTGTACCCAACCCCAAGGACACTCCACCTCGGGATCGCATGAGCGCTATAAGTCTGAAGATCGCCTGGCTTGGGAGCAAGAAAAAGATGGCATCACCTTGATGGGCAATTGGATGATGCAGAACGAAATCATCCATGAGGACGAACTGGAAGATCTTAGGGCTGCAGCCAAAAAATACGCCAAAGAGGGTATGGACAAGGCTTGGACAGCCTTCCAATCAACCAACGAAACGAAAAGAAAAGAATTATTGGCAATAGTCCAGCCGCTCAAGACACAAGCAAAAGAAATGGCGGTAGTCCATCAAGAACTCAACCAGTTGATCAACCCAACACTCCACGAGATTACTATGATGGCGCGCAATATAAAGTACGATCTGTTGGCAATAGATCAGGACATACCCCAAAACTTGGAGCGTTTGATCTCGGAGATCTACCAAAAAGCAGATGAGGACTATCATAGTACACTTTATGCACAGGGCTCCCGTTCTGCTCTAAATGTTCCGGTTGTACCCAAAATTTTTTCTGCAGATTCGCCCTCAGTACCCGGATTCAAAATACTAAATACCTTTTTTGATCAATTGATCAAGCGCGATGATCGAGTCTTCGCTTTTGGTGAGGATGTAGGCCATATCGGAGATGTCAATCAAGGTTTTGCAGGATTACAGGGCAAGTACGGAGATCACCGAGTGTTTGATACAGGTATCCGCGAATGGACAATTATGGGACAAGCCATCGGAATGGCTATCCGCGGAATGCGCCCGATAGCCGAAATTCAATATCTGGACTACCTCATCTATGGACTCCAACCCCTTTCTGATGATCTGGCAACATTGAGATATCGCAGTGCAGGCCAACAAATGGCACCGGCCATCATCCGTACTCGTGGTCATCGACTGGAGGGCATTTGGCATGCGGGTTCCCCTTTGGCGGTATTGATCAATGCACTCCGAGGCATGTATATAATGTGTCCGCGTGATATGGTGCAGGCAGTCGGTTTTTATAACACCATGATGCAGTCAGACGATCCGGGACTCATCATCGAATGCCTAAATGGATATAGACTCCGAGAAAGAATGCCGGATAATATCGGCACATATACCGTACCGCTCGGAGTACCTGAAATCCTCGTACAAGGTACAGATATCACCCTGATCACTTATGGCTCTTGTGTGAGATTAGCCCAAAAGGCAGTTGCCAAACTACATCAACACGGAATCCGGGTCGAATTAGTCGATGTACAGACCCTCTTGCCTTTTGATTTAGAGCATATCATTCTACAGTCCATCCAAAAGACGAATAGAGTATTGTTTCTGGACGAAGATGTCCCCGGCGGTACCACGGCTTATATGATGCAGCAGGTATTAGAAGTCCAAGGAGCATATCACTATTTGGATGCAGCCCCGGTTACCCTCACAGCACATCAGCACCGACCACCTTATGGATCTATGGGAGACTACTTTTCCAAACCCAATGCAGAAGACATCTTTGTGGCTTGTTATCAAATAATGCATGAGGCTGATCCTCAAAAATTTGGACATAGTTTTGAAGACTTGCGTTAAATAATTTTTCTGAACACACTGACTTAAACTCTTAAAGTATCGTATGTACATTGCCATACATTTTATGTCTTATTGTTTGAATATTTGCCGCGGATAAAAATCTACCAGCTCATAATAGAAATAAATAGGCCTTGGCCATCAGTTAATCCAAGAGACTCTTTTGATGCAAAAAGTCAGTTTTTTGACAAATCACCTCAAAGTACCTCACATTATTATAAATTTACCGACTCAAAAAAATTTAAAAGACATTTATTTTGACCGATCGACTCGTAATCATTCCTACATATAACGAAAAGGAAAACATTCGTCAAATCATCAAAGCAGTTGGTGACCTGCCTTTAGCCTTTGATATATTGATTGTGGATGATGGGTCTCCTGACGGTACGGGTGAGATCGTCAAAGACCTGCAGAAAAAGCATGCAGGCCTACACCTGCTCGAGCGCAAAGTCAAAGATGGACTGGGTAGAGCCTATATAGCGGGTTTTAAATGGGCTTTGGAGCGAAATTATCTGTATATCTGTGAGATGGATGCGGATTTTTCGCACACGCCGGCAGATCTAGTGAGACTCTATCAAGCCTGTGCTGATGGAAAAGGAGACTTGGCAGTAGGATCCCGATATGTCAAAGATGGAAAAGTAGTCAACTGGACACGTGATCGCATAATATGGAGTAGAGGAGGCTCTATCTATACGCGTATGGTCACCTGGATGCCTGTAAAAGACCCCACAGCGGGCTTCGTCTGTTACAAGCGTCAAGTACTAGAGGCCATTCGACTTGATCATCTGGAACTCAATGGCTATGCTTTTCAGATCGAGATGAAGTATAAGGCATACCGATTGGGATTTAAGATCGTAGAGGTACCTATTACATTCAAAGATCGTGAACTCGGGGAGACCAAATTTAATGGAAGCATCATCAGCGAAGCGGTATGGGGAGTGCTCAAATTACGTTTCAAGAAGATCAAAAAAAACCTAGCTTGATCCTAAATCTCATCGCTCAATTTTTTTAAACTTCTTTTGAGTTTCTCTAGTTTTGAGATGATCATTGCCTTAGATTTATTGCGCTGTTTGAGATGAAATATTTCTTTTTTTGCGCCTTCAAGCGTAAACCCCTTTTCCTTGACTAGGGTGTGGATCAATTGGAGCTGCTCTAGATTTTGTTTCGTAAATCTTCGATCTCCTTTACTGTTTTTGTGCGGTTTGGGCGTCGAAAATTCGGTTTCCCAATATCGAAGAAGGGACTTCGATACACCAAACATTTCTGCTACTTCGCTGATGCTGTAATAGAGCTTATTGGGATCTAACTGGAGTTTCATAGCGTCTTAACGTTAAAAAAATAAATATATCCTCGTTACATATTGGATGTAAATATATATTTTTTATCTATGTAATTAGAGTTTTCTCCTTGATTAATAAGCATCAGCAAGATATAGCCCAAAGTATTGCTATAGCTTCTGACGAAACTATCGACTATTTTGTATATCAAACTTTACAATTTCTTAACAAAGGCTTCATTTTGAGTTTATCTTTGAATCCTTTTGTTGCTATAGATTTGCGGTATATTTTAGAGCTATAAAAAATAGAAGAGTAAACCAAAAAACAATTACCAACCCATGCTAAGCTTTTATTTGATCATCGTCATCGTCCTTTTCTTCTTAGCCATATCCGACCTCATCGTCGGTGTCAGCAATGATGCAGTCAACTTCTTAAATTCGGCTGTAGGCTCTAAGGTGGCAGGATTCAAAACCATATTGGCCGTTGCAGCCTTGGGCATCATCGTAGGGTGTACTTTTTCGAGTGGTATGATGGAGGTAGCGCGTAAAGGCATTTTTCATCCTCAGTATTTTTATTTTTCGGAGATCATGATCTTGTTTTTGGCTGTCATGATTACCGATGTGATTTTGCTGGACACTTTCAATACCTTCGGGATGCCCACATCAACTACTGTCTCCATAGTATTTGAGTTGTTAGGGGCTGCCGTAGCGATCTCGGTAATAAAAATATATACCGATCCTAATGCGCTTAGCTTGGGAGAATATATCAATACTGCTAAGGCGCTTGCTATCATATCCGGTATCCTATTATCCGTCATCGTTGCGTTTACTACCGGTATGATCCTCCAATATCTCACGCGTTTCCTCTTTTCTTTTGACTACGAACGACGACTGAAATATGTAGGAGGACTTTGGGGTGGTCTGGCACTGGCTTCGATCACCTACTTCCTGTTGATCAAAGGGGTCAAAGGTGCTTCCTTTATGGATAGCGGATTGAAGACTAGTATTAAAGAAAATGCTTTTTTGATCATCTTAGCCAGTTTTGTCGGGTGGACCATTGTATTACAGCTACTGATTTGGTTGACCAAAGTGGATATACTCAAGTTGATCGTATTGATCGGTACTTTTGCACTAGCTATGGCTTTTGCAGGTAATGATTTGGTCAATTTTATCGGAGTACCATTGGCCGGATATAACTCTTATACCATGTATGAAATGTCCGGCGCAGTGGATCCCGCTACTTTCTCTATGGAAGGTTTGGCAGGTAAAGTACCCACACCAACTTTGCTCTTGTTATTGGCCGGTCTGATTATGACAGTAACTTTATGGACTTCCAAAAAAGCTAAATCTGTCGTCAAAACATCTTTGGATCTAGGCAGACAATATGAGGGAAGCGAACGATTTGCATCTTCTGCAGTATCTAGAAGCCTAGTCCGAAATGTCGTAAAAGTAGCCAAATTTGTCAATGACAAACTACCCGTTGATCTCAATAAATCCATCAGCAAACAATTTGACCAAAGACCTTTTATCGAAAAACAACAACATTTGGGAGATGACGCTCCCGTTTTTGATCTGGTACGTGCAGCCGTTACACTTGTCACCGCAAGTATATTGATATCCATTGGTACTGCTCTCAAACTCCCACTCTCTACCACCTATGTGACTTTTATGGTCTTTATGGGCACTTCGCTGGCAGATGGTGCTTGGGGCAGAGAAAGTGCCGTATTCCGAGTATCCGGTGTACTCTCCGTCGTCGGAGGATGGTTTTTTACTGCCTTTTCAGCCTTTATTGCAGCTTTTATTCTGGCTACTTTGTTCCACTTTGGAGGTACTACCGCTATTGTAGCCATGATACTCGTAGCAGCTTATGTCATATATCGCTCACACCGATACCACCACCAACGCGAAGAAGACCAGATCGAGTTTGAAAAAAGTCTTGAGCTCGGAGCACTTACACGCGAAAATGTCGTGAAAAAAAATGTCAAACATCTCACCAATATTATAGGCGCATACAATAACCTCATCGATCAGTCTCTTTTGGCTCTTGCCAATGAAGATCTCGATGGACTCCATAAAATATTCAAAAAATTTAGATCCGTCTATGATAAAACCGGCAAACTAAAAATTAAAGCCAGTAAAGCTCTAGACAAAATTCAAGATGACGACATCGAAGTAGGACATGCATATATTCTCACCATCGAATACCTCAGAGAGATGGCACACCACGTAAAAAATATCTTAGAACCCAGCCTCAACCATGTGGCCAATCACCACAAACCTCTGCTGCCTCAGCAAATCGATGAACTCAGTACCATACAAGAAAAACTCAAAGAACGATTAAATGATACGATTGAGGTGTTTAAGACACTCAATGACGATGAAGCGGAACGTATCATCAATGGATTGCCGGATTTCTTAAAATTAATCAGGCGTGTGCGCAAAAATCAAATCAAAAGAATCAAAAATCACGAACTCGGTACACGTAACAGCTTACTCTTTTTAAACCATTTGAGCGAGTTTAGAAACATGGCAATCTTCGCCAATAGACTCATCAAAGTCTATGAGGATATGGTTTTTATTACTGATCAAGACGATGATCAACCGAATGTCAATATTCCTACTTAGTTAAGTGTGCCTGCTTCAGGGCTTTGAAACCCCCGGGAGTAATATTAGTTACATACGAGTTGCTCACCTCATCTTACATTTGCTTCGCACTGCGGTTTTGCAGACTAGTAGTGCAAGCCTTACCGATGGATAGGCACTCTTATTGTATTATCTTATGTATTTTTTAAATTACATTTTATTATGATACCTATGAAAAGCTTCTTCGGCTTATTATTGATCTGCATAACTTTCAGTGCTACTGCACAACCAAATAAGGATTTTGATGTCCGGTGGTCCAATGGCCTAAAAATAGTAAGCGCGGATAAAGATTTTAAGCTCAAATTTGGTGGAAGACTGATGTATGATATGACTTTCTTTGATCAAAGCGATTCCTTGTCCGCTACATTTGGAGAACTCAAAAGTGGGTCAGAATTTAGGAGGGCTCGCTTATTCGGATCAGGTCAGATCTACAACAATATCCACTTTAAGCTCCAAGTAGATTTTGCAGGAGGAGTCACCGTTTTGAAGGATGCTTTTATACAAATGTCAGATATCCCTTGGATAGGAAATCTTCGCGTGGGACACCTTAAAGAACCATTCCGGTTAGAGGCTCTCACCAGTAGCAAATATATTACATTCATGGAACGATCTCAACACATGCCCTTCGTCCCCGCTCGGAATAGTGGAATATTGGCCTATAATGCACTACTCCATAATAGAATCGGATGGCAACTCGGGGTATTTCGCAATGGAGAAAAAATATCCGGTGATGACAAAGATGCAGGAAATGCTTATAATATAACAGGACGGATCACCGCATTATTGATCAATAATCAAGAAAAACACCACTTGCTCCATCTGGGCTTGGCGTATAGCTTGAGGTCCACTAGGGATGGCAATTATAATCTGAGTTTTAGACCGGCATCACATCTGGCCCCAAAGTATATTAGTTCGACTTTTAGCGCCGTGGAGCATTCCAATATTATAGATTTTGAAGCAGCACTTGTGATGGATGCATTTTCGGTACAGGCAGAATTCCTTCAGGCAAAAACCGACTTTGGAGTTTCTTCCATAAATTCATCGGCATTTTATGGACAAATCAGCTACTTCCTTACCGGCGAATATCGACCATATAAAAATTCTTATGAAGGTTTTGGAAGAATAAAACCTATCAAAAATTATGACGCAAAAGGAAATGGAGGTATAGGCGCTTGGGAGTTGGCACTCCGCTATGAACAAGTCGATTTGACACAAACTTCAGGAAGCCAAATGCGGGATATTACATTTGGGGTCAACTGGTATGTCAATCCTGCAACCCGACTGATGCTCAATTATGTGCTCGCCACTATCGCCAAACAAAACTTTATCGATGACCAGCAAGCCGGCATCTTGGAAATGCGCTTTCAGGTGGATTTTTAAAAAAAACTATATGCTAATCCACCCTCTTGGCCTTTGCTACCATGACTTCTTGAGAATCCGACAAAATAATGATAGCAGACATACTGAAATATATCAGTTTTCAGTCCAATGTAAGTCGATTCCAAACTTTTAGTATCTTGCTCCTCGATGAAAAATCAAGATTGGGTCATAATCATTCCGGCGAGATACGATTCTAAGCGTTTTCCTGCCAAGCTTATGAAAGAAATCGCCGGTATCCCTATGATCGGCAGAGTGTATAATGCTTGCAGAAACATACATGATAGAGTTTTTGTGGCAACGGATCACACACAAATCTATGATTATATACACTCTCTAAAGGGTGAAGCCATCATGACATACAGCGATCATCCCAATGGCAGTTCGCGATGCTTAGAAGCCGCAGAAAAACTAATCCGCCAAGGTGAGTCTCTAGATATCATCGTCAATGTACAAGGAGATGAACCCTTCATTCGTAAGCAACATATTCATATATTACTTAGTGCCTTTCAAGATCCAAAGACGACGATCGCCAGTTTGATGTATAAGATCCCAAAGCATATGCCTCTAGATGATATTGGAGTTTTTGTAGTCACCAATGCACAGCAGCAGGCCCTATATTTTAGCCGAGCAGCTATCCCCGTATATCGTGATGCCCCTCCTCAATATTGGACACAATACCATGACTATTATAAGCACATCGGTACCTATGCATATCGCTTGGATGCATTGAGAGATTATGTAGCTTTGCCACCGTCTTCATTAGAACAATCTGAAAATCTTGAACAACTCAGGTGGCTGGAAGCAGGACGCCAAATCAAAATGCTCATAACAGATCAGGACAGCTTCTGTATCGATACCCCCGAAGATCTAGAGCGACTAAA
>JAJRUR010000260.1 GCA_024277695.1 Bacteroidota bacterium
CCATAGACATTTTGGCCGTTGACTTCGACCACAATTTTGTTGTATCCACCCGCTCCCCCTTCATTGATGTGGAGTATTTCGGTATTCCATTTTTGTGTTTCAAAATATTTGGAATACATCCTAAAGAGATCCCCTGCAAAAATACTCGCTTCATCACCACCTGTTCCGGATCGGATTTCAAAGATGACATCTTTGCTATCGTCCGGGTCTTTGGGTATGAGCAACACCTTGATTTGTTCTTCGAGCTTTTGTTTTTGTTCTTGGAGTTCTTGGAGTTCTTCTTTTGCCATCCGTCGCATCTCTTCATCTTCATCGTCCAGCATGGACTGTACATTATTGATCTGATCGCGCAAGCTAGTATATCGCTCAGAGATGTTGACCAGTTCTTTTAGGCCTTTGTACTCGATATGGAGCTTTTTATAAGCTTTCATGTCCTGTACGATCTCCGGGTCGGAGAGTTTCTCTTCGAGATTGTAATAATGTTCGCGGATAGCTTCTAGTTTCTCAATCATTTTTTGACGCTACTTATTGGCTTAGATACTAATATTTTATATGATGTTGGGTACGTATATATAACAAAAATAACTAATCGCCGCTCTTCCAGCGATTAGTCATTAAAAAATCAAAAAAGGGTGAAGCGCAGCTAACCCTTTCGTATGCTTTTTTTGATAGATTTGATAAAGTCCGGAGAAACATGAGACCGCTGGACCTTGATGCGTAACATCTCTCTGAATCCACGCTCTGCTTCTAAGATTTCTTTAACTTTTTTGTCTGATTCGGCTTCATGGAGAAGTTCTTTTTCGGCATCCGAACTCAATTCTTGGTCCAGATATAGGTTTACTCGTTGCTGAATGTTGTTAAAATTTTGTCGATTTTCCATTAGACTGAAATTAGCAGTTAGGAGGTAATTATTACAAATATAAACTTTAAAATAAGTCCTGACTTTATTCTTCTTCCTTGCTTTTGTTTTTTTGACGTCGTGCTTCGCGTTTGTCTTCATATCCTAAAGAGAGGGCATAACTTTTTAGCTTCTCTTTGAGCATATTGCGCGCTCTGAATAATCGGGAGCGCACGGTTCCTATGGGTATTTCGAGTATCTCGGCGATTTCTTCATAGGAGAATTGTTCGATGTCACACAGCAATATTACTGTTTTGAAGTCCATAGGCAGATTATCCAGTGCCATAGTGACCTCATCGCCCATCATCTTATCAAACAACTCCTTTCTCAAGTCAAAAAACTCACCTACCGCAACATTTTTTGATTCTTGGTAGCTGATGGCTTCCTCAAAATCTACTTGTGTTGGTCTGGTACTCTTACGCCTATAAGCATTAATAAAGGCGTTTTTTAATATTTTAAACAACCAAGCCTTGCTGTTAGTTCCCGGTTGGTACTTATCTATAAAACGGTAAGCCTTCATATAGGTCTCTTGCACCAGATCATTAGCATCCTGCTCATTGTAACTAAGGTGATAGGCAAAAGTTTTGAGAGCATCTATATGAGGTAGAAGTTCTTTTTTAAAAATTTTGTCTAGTTTTTTCTTTTTGCCCAAAGTGCGATGATTTTCAGCCCCCAAATGTACGACCTTTTGGATTATAGCCACATAGTTAGTGACATTTAAAATACTCAAAAGGCTCCAAGCAGTCCGTACAGCGGTACATGGCCTTGCAGGCAGTAGAGCCAAACTGGCTTACCAGCCGGGTGTTGTCCGAATTACATTGTGGGCAAGGCACGGTTTTGTTTTCGCCGAATAGACTTCGTTTATCAGTACTTTGGCCGACCGGTGGAGCTATACCATAGTTGCGGAGTTTTTCGCGTGCCTCTGCACTAATCCAGTCCGTCGTCCAGGCCGGATGATAGGTCATTTTTACCTCAACCTCCGTATATCCGGCATCATAAAGAGCTTTGCGGATATCCTTGTCAAATACTTGCATCGCCGGACATCCTGAGTAGGTGGGAGTTATCGTCACGATCACGCGCTTGTCCACTAGCTCTATATCTCTGATGATGCCCAAATCGATGACCGTCAATACGGGGATCTCGGGATCCGGTACTTTGGACAGTATTTCTATGATATGCGGATGTGCTTCTAGCATCGGGCTTGATTATTTATTTTACCAAACGGCATCGGGATAGACGCGTGGCAAGTATTGCATTTGAGCCAGTATATATCCCATATTTTCTGAATGCTTGCCTCGACGGCCACCGGTGACCATATAGCCGGATTGTGGTATTTGGAGATTGGCTTTTTCAAAAATAGTCCTTACAGCCCGTTCCCAACGTTTTTGTGCCTCCGGCAGATGGATTCCGATCTTTTCTGCCTCCATTTCTCTATCCAGATCATCTACTTCGAAGAGTTCTCCGGTATATTTCCAAAGAGTATCCACGGCGGATTGCATCCGAGTATGGCTCTCCTCCGTACCATGCCCTATGCGGATCATCCACTCAGTCGATCTTTTGAGGTGGTAATTGATTTCTTTGAGTGACTTGGCTGCCAGTGCTGCCAAGGTCTGATCACTACTATGCTTCAGCGCTGTATAGGTCTCCTCGTTGTAGCAGTCATACAGAAATTGTCTAACCATAATATGTGCAAAATCCGTGTTTGGCTGCTCTACCAATTGGCAGTTGTAATATTCGTGCTCCTGCCGTCGATATGCAAGATCATCACCGGACTTTCCGGATGCATCGCACTGTGCCGCATAATTGAGCAGTGATTCTGCCTGTCCCAGATAGTCGAGAGCTACATTGGATATGGCGAGATCCTCTTCTAAAAAAGGTGCATGGCTACAATATTCTGTCAGTCTATGTGACATAATAAGGGCATCATCAGCCCATCGAAGTATATATTTTACAATTGGTTTCATACTAGTTTTTATATTTTTTTGGGCGATGGCCGGGCTATGCGTGGGTATCGTCTTTCGCTACACTCCGGACTCACTCTATTCGGTCGTGACCACTTCTATCCCTATCGCTTGTTAAGTAGATAAATATCATTGCGGCATACAAATCCCATAATTCTATATGTGTTGTGCGCCTTCAGGCATAGTATAGAATGTAGGGTGGCGGTATACCTTATCATCTGCCGGATCAAAAAAGGCTTCGGCATCCTTGGGCTGTACGGATACGATCTGATCCGAGGGCACTACCCACAGACCGACACCCTCTTTTCTGCGCGTATAGACATCGCGTGCATTATCGATAGCCATAGCTTTGTCATAAGCATGTAGGCTTCCGGCATGCTTGTAAGGCAGTCCGGGTTTTGATTGGATAAAGACCTCCCATAGTGGTCCTTGATTATCTTTTGAGTTCATATTGTTCGATTTTATTTATTTATTTAATTCAGTAGTTATTTATATTTATTGTCCTTAATTCAAGACCAACTCTCCCTTGTACTTTTCGTTAAAAGCCGTACAAGCTTTTCTGACCCAAGCTCCTCGTGCATGGGCTTCTCTGTGATGTGCCAAGCGCTCTCGATTACAGGGTCCGTTTCCTTTGATGACATTGTAAAACTCTTCCCAGTTGATCTCTCCGGTCTTATACGAGCCATCTGCTTGCAACTCCAATTCGGGATCCGGAATTTTTAGCCCGATGAGCTCAGCTTGGGGGATGGTTTTATCGATAAACTTTTGGCGTAGTTCATCATTAGTAGCTCGTTTGATTTTCCATTGGAGGGCGAGTTTTGAACGTGGCGAATCCGTATCATGGGGCCCAAACATCATGAGCGAAGGCCACCAAAACCGATCGAGTGCATCTTGTGCCATTTGGCGTTGTTCTTTGGTACCGTTCATCATGCGTGTCATGATTTCGTAGCCTTGACGTTGGTGAAAACTCTCTTCCTTGCAGATGCGTACCATAGCACGTGCATAAGGGCCATAAGAGGTTCTGGTAAGTGATACTTGATTGACGATGGCTGCGCCATCTACAAGCCACCCAATAGCACCCATATCCGCCCAATTGAGTGTGGGATAATTAAATATACTCGAGTACTTGGCTTTACCTTCATGTAGCCATTGGATATAAGTATCGCGACTCACTCCAAGAGTTTCTGCTGCACAATACAAATAAAGTCCGTGGCCGGCTTCATCTTGAATCTTGGCAAGCAAGATTTTTTTGGATCTCAGACTCGGTGCTCGCGTGAGCCAGTTGCCCTCGGGCTGCATCCCGATGACCTCGGAATGGGCATGTTGGGATATCTGTCGGATATTGTGATATCGATATGCGTCCGGCATCCAATCTTTGGGTTCTATTCTTTCTTCGGCATCGATACGCGCTTGGAAGGCTTCGAGCTTTTTCGGATCCTCTTCTTCTAGTTTTTTAAAGTGCATCTTTATATAGTTTTTTAATGATATTTTTAATCAATTTATTCAGCTCTATTGTATAGCCGGCAAAAAGGAGACTATCCAACTGTTTCTAATATTTTGCACGACTCTAAATTATCTACTCCCCATTTTTCTAATTCTTCTGCAGTCCATAAGTCCGGAAAAAATATACGGCGTTGATAGCGAGGATGCATATATTTTTTCCAGTCACTACCTCCGGTAGCTTCGGCGGCATCTTCACCGGTTCCCAGATATTTTTCTGCTGCATGCAGGTGTGCCATCACCCATTTTACATTCACCGTATGATCATAATGCCGCATGGCATTGATCAGGTTGATATCATTTTTGACCTCATCGGGCAGCTGTTTGAACTTTGTCCACAGATTCGTTTCGTTATATTTTTTCATCTTTTGGATAAACTCGTCTTTGTATTTTTCTTCGAAGAGTTTCATCAAGAGTGATTTTTTGCCTGTTGTATAATCTTTTCCGGCTGCTTGCCAGTACAGGTGCTCAAAGGCGTGCGTATATGGTGTATTTCGGTCGATGGTCGCCCTAAATCGATAGTCAATGAGATTAATTAATTCGGTCGAGCCAAATTCGATCTCACGATATTGTGCACTTTGGAAACCACTTGCGGGAGTGAGTGTATTTCTAAATTTCATATACTGCTCTACTTCCATTCCGTCACCCATAATATCAAAGGAGCCGGATAATAAATCAAAGTACCGACTGATACGCATCAGGCGACGCACAAAAAAAGCCGCTTGTATATCCTTGGCTTCTGCGATTTGGTCGATCTCCCAAAGGATCATTTTAAAAATCAGTTCGTTGATTTGGTGATACATGATAAATACCATTTCGTCCGGGAGGGTCGTACGTTGGATTTGGAGATTGAGTAAACTATCCGTTTTGATATAATCCCAATATGTAATCGGTTTACTCCATAATAATCCCTCTAGATGCACCTCGGGGTCTTGGCCCAAGGCGTGGTATTTATTTTTTATTTTATTGATTAATTCTTCAGGCATAAATATTCATTTAATTTGTACATTAACTTACCGCTTCTTTTTTGGTTTTCATATAATGATGAATCCATTCTGTTATTGTATTATTTTCGAAGAATGCGTCGATGGGATATTTTTTTAAAATTTCTTTTATTTCTTTATTTTGTTGCATGCCTTTTTTTTTGGCTTCGGCATAGGGTATATGACTAAAAGTCACCATCGAGTAGAGTGGCATATAAGTTTCAGGATAAAGCTCTTGGATTTTACGCTCCAATTTTTTTTGTAACAAAAAGTCAGGATCAGCTACATAATCTCTCATCACGTGATAATTGTGTAGAGAGAGTTCTTGCATAGCATCGGCATTGGGTTTTCGTTCTTGTTGGTAAGCCTCAAATATTTGTGGCCAATTTTGACCGTACTGCTGCATCAGTTGCCACATAATGCTACAGTCCTCAAACCCACAGTTCATACCTTGACCATAAAAAGGTACGGTGGCATGCGCTGCATCTCCCAAGAGCGCTACACGATGATAAGTCCAAGGGTAGCATTGGATCAATGCAAGTGAAGAAAGGGGATGATCAGACCAACTATCTCCTACTTCGGGCATCAATGCATAGAAGTCGGGAAAAGTTTGTTCGAAAAAAGCATTGACTCTATCGGTGCTGGTCAGTTGCTCAAAGGATTGCGGTCCACGATGCGGCATAAAAAGTGTACAGGTAAATGATCCATCCTCATTGGGCAGTGCTATGAGCATAAAACGTCCTCTAGGCCAAATATGCAGAGCGTTTTTTTCGAGTTTGTAAGATCCATCCGGATTAGCCGGCAATAAGATTTCTCGATAGCCGTCCTCGATATAATGCTGGCTGTAGTCAAATCCGGCTTGTTTTTGGAGTTCGGAATATCTAACGGCTGAAAATGCCCCATCCGTACCAAAAACCAAATCTGATTTGATCTGTGTATGCTCTCCTGTTTTGGTATGTTCAAAATAGCAAATACCTTTTATCGCATCAACATCATAGCATTTTTGGTGATAGTAGATATCCAATTGTCCTTCTTCTTCGGCGATGTCCATCATGAGTGCGTTGATTCCTCCTCGAGAAACAGAATAGATCGCTTGTCCTTTTTGGCCGTAAGGCTGAAAACTCAAATTGCCATCTGTGTCATGCATCATACGTCCATACATCGGGATGGCCATCTTGCGTACACGTTCATGAATACCTACTGTCTCGAATGCGCGCCAACCCCGATCAGAAAGTGCTAGGTTAATGGATTTGCCGGCAGAAATTTCTGCTTTTCGGATATCGGCTCTGCGTTCAAAAATTTTTACATGCAGGCCGGCTTTGGCCAGATATACCGCCCATAATGACCCTACGAGTCCAGCTCCTACTATGGTTGCAGTTTTTGGCATACCTACGTGTATTATAATGTCCCTCGCCTAGCCTGCTCGGCTTCTATGGATTCAAATAATGCCTTAAAGTTGCCCTTGCCAAAGGACTGTGCTCCTTTGCGCTGGATGATTTCAAAAAATAGTGTAGGGCGATCCTCTAAGGGTTTGGTAAATATCTGCAGTAAGTAGCCTTCATCATCACGATCGACCATAATTCCATGTTGCTTTAGGATGTTGATATCTTCTGCTATTTGTCCAACCCGATCTCCAACGGTGTCGTAATAAGATCCCGGCACGTAGAGAAATTCAATTCCTCGTTTTCGCATTTCACTTACTGTAAATACGATGTCATCCGTGGCTACGGCGATATGCTGACACCCCGGACCTTGATAGAAGTCGATATACTCTTCGATTTGGGATTTTTTCTTACCTTCTGCCGGTTCGTTGATCGGAAATTTGATCCGACCGTTACCATTCGTCATCACCTTACTCATCAGAGCGGTATATTCTGTAGAGATGTCCTTATCATCAAAGGTGATCAAGTTAGCGAATCCCATCACTTTGTTATAAAACTCTGCCCAAGTATTCATCTCGCCCCAGCCTACATTACCGACCATATGGTCTATATATTTGAGTCCACAAGAGCTCGGGTTATAATGAGATTCCCATTTTTCGTAACCGGGGAGAAATACTCCCTGATAGTGCTTTCGCTCGACGAAGATGTGTACTGTATCTCCGTAAGTATGGATTCCTGAGCGCACGACACGACCGTGTTGGTCTTCTTCTACGGTAGGCTCCATATAAGACTTGGCTCCGCGAGCTGTAGTTTCTTCCCAGGATTTGGTCGCATCATCTACCCACAGTGCGATCACTTTGACACCGTCACCGTGCTTACGTATATGGTCGGAAATCGGGGAGTCGGGTATTAATGGGGTTGTGAGTACTAGGCGGATTTTGTCTTGTCGCAGCACATAAGAACTTCGATCTTTGAGTCCGGTTTCGAGACCGGCATAAGCCTCCGACTGAAATCCCATAGCCGTCTTATAAAAGTGAGCTGCCTGTTTGGCATTACCTACATAAAACTCTACATAATCCGTTCCATTGAGCGGGAGGAAGTCTTGCGCTTCCGGAAATATCTTTTCCAGGGTATAGCTATAATTTTCTATTGTTTTCAAATCACTCATAATCTTATTTATTTTTATTTAATCTTCTAACCAAACTTTATAATAGTCTTTATTTTCGATACGCAGAGCTTCTTCGGTGATGCTGACGGGATGAAAGGGATCGATCATCACGGCGAGCTCTTCCGTAGCTTTTTTGCCGATACTTCGCTCGATAGCTCCGGGGTGAGGTCCATGCGGGACTCCTCCCGGATGTAGGGTAATCTGTCCAATCTCGACATTGTTTCTACTCATAAAATCACCATCGACGTAGTAGAGCAACTCATCTGAATCGATATTACTGTGGTGATAAGGAGCCGGAATAGAATCAGGATGGTAGTCATAGAGCCGAGGGACAAAAGAGCAAACGACAAAGTTTTGAGATTCGAACTGTTGGTGAATCGGTGGTGGTAAATGTATGCGTCCTGTAATCGGCTCAAAGTCATGTATCGAGATAGCGTATGGATAGTTATATCCATCCCATCCGATCAAGTCAAATGGGTGGTTGTCATAGACATATGTATAGAGGATGCCTTTTTTCTTGATATAGAGTTTGAATGCTCCTTCTTCATCAAAGGTCTCGAGATCCTGAGGGACTCGGATATCTCGCTCACAAAATGGCGAGTGTTCCAGATGTTGACCGTAATTGTTTCTGTATCGTGAGGGAGTGTATATAGGAGCAAAACTCTCGATATAGAGTAATCGGTTGTCTTCGCTTTCAAAATCGATTTGATAGACGGTACCTCTAGGGATGATGAGATAGTCACCGTAATCAAAGGGGATGGAGCCAAACATGGTTTTGAGTCGTCCGCGTCCCTTATGCACGAAGAGCATTTCATCTGCATCGGCATTGCTGTAAAAGTAATCTTTTGCGAAGTTTTTAGGGGCGGCGAGACCTATGTGCATATCATTATTTACAAAGAGTGTTTTGCGACTTTTGATATAGTCAGCCTCCGGTACAATATCAAATCCGTTGAAGCTGAGGCATTTCATATTGTCTTGCACTGCTATTTTTGGTCGCATATTGATTGGTTCATCAATCGTACGGACGCGTGTGGGTGGATGTAAGTGATATAGTAAGGATGACATTCCAGAAAACCCAAGTGTTCCGTACAGCTCTTCTTGATAAAGTCCTCCATCCGGTTTTCGAAAAACCGTATGTCTTTTAGGTGGGATAGATCCCAATGTATGATATCTAGGCATAAGAAATGATTTTGCGCTAAGGTAGTTCATTTTTGACAGACTTGGATGGTGATATGTATCAATATTTTTCTTAACGAGGGTTGGGTCTGAAAAAATTGATGTCTGTAGGCTTAGTCGCTCTTTTGTTCTGTTGTTTGTGATTGTTGGTTCATTACTTTGGACTGATGCTCGATGGACTCGAGATGTATGGCATCGAGTAACTGACGGACAAACTGTTCTGAGAGTTGTTTTTCTTTTCCTAATCTGATGGCTTTTTTGATCATGTTATCCCATCGAGCAGGCTGAAAAATAGATAGATTCTCTTGTTTTTTGAGTTGGCCAATTTTTTCGGACAGGTCCATACGTGTATCTATCAAGTGGAGGATTTGTTCGTCGAGTTGATCGATGGATGCACGGATCTTGAGTATAGCCTCGGAAGCGGGGTGGTTATTGAAATGATCTGCCCTCAAGACAAGTGCATCGATCATAGTTTGATAAGTTTTTGGGGTGATTTGTTGCCGAGCATCCGACCAGGCCTGATCCGGGGAGGGGTGTACTTCTGTCATCAAACCGTCGAAGAGTAGATCCATTGCATATTGGGCTGTGGACAAGAGCAAGTCTCGCCTTCCGCAGATGTGACTATGGTCGCATATAATTTTGAGATTTGGGAAGTGCCGTTTGAGTTCTAAGGGGATTTGCCACATGGGGACATTGCGGTATATAGCATGGTGATAACTGGAGAAACCGCGATGGATAACGGCAATATGCCGAATACCGGCACGGTAAAAACGCTCGATGGCACCGAGCCAAAGTTTGTAGTCAGGGTTTGTAGGGTTTTTGATCAAGATCGGGATATCTACTCCGGAAAGGGCAGTTGCCAGATCATCAACACTAAAAGGGTTGGCGGTCGTACGTGCGCCCACCCACAGCACGTCGATTTGGTGTGCTAAGACATCATCTACATGCTGTGCTTTGGCTACTTCAGTACATACGGGCATCCCTAGTTCATTGCGGACACGTCGGAGCCAAGGCAATCCAATTTTGCCTATACCTTCAAAGGAGCCCGGACGTGTTCGGGGTTTCCATATACCTGCACGATAGAGATCTATGCCGGTGTTCTGAAGTGCTTGGGCGGTCTGCAAGACTTGTTCTTCGGACTCTGCTGAGCAGGGGCCGGCGATCAGTATTGGATATTTGTTTGCCCAATCCAAAGGTGCCCGAATCTCCATGATTCCTTAGTTTTGTTATCTGCAAAATGCGAAGTTAATCAAATTGATTGGAAGGTGAAGCTTTAGTTTTTTAGTGCTGAACTTGGAAGAGCAGTTTAAAAGAGAAAATCCAAAGACTCTAATCCACTTATCTGTGAGTTGTCCAATATAGAATTCTTTGATATCCCTCAGTTTATGCTATTCTGATGATTTCGGCTCCGATGGCATTGAGTCGCTCATCGATTCGCTCATATCCTCTGTCGATCTGCTGAATATTGAATATACGGCTCTCGCCATCAGCGGACATAGCAGCAATTAATAGGGCCACTCCTGCTCTGATATCCGGCGAGGTCATCGATATGCCCCTAAGTGCTTGGCTGCGATCAAGCCCAATGATAGTGGCTCGATGCGGATCACAAAGTATGATCTGTGCTCCCATATCGATGAGTTTATCAACAAAAAACAGACGACTCTCAAACATCTTTTGGTGTATCAATACGCTTCCTTTTGCTTGAGTAGCCATCACTAAAATGATACTCATCAAATCGGGAGTAAATCCCGGCCAAGGAGCATCATACACTGTCAAAATGGAGCCATCAATAAATGTGCTTATGCTGTAGTGATCATGCGTAGGGATATGTAATCCATCGGGAGTCCACTCCATGGTGACACCTAAGCGCTCAAAAACCATTGGAATGATACCCAAGTCTTCTTTGCGTGCATCTCGTATAAGGATGTCTGATCGAGTCATAACCGCCATACCGATGAAGCTCCCAATTTCGATCATATCCGGCAAGATACGATGTTCTGTTCCTCCCAAACTTTGGACTCCGTGGATGGTGATCAAGTTGGATCCGATTCCCTCAATACGGGCACCCATCCGGACAAGCATTTTGCACAATTGTTGGAGGTAGGGTTCGCAAGCAGCATTATATAGTTTTGTCGTACCCCGAGCCATAGAGGCTGCCATAACCAGATTGGCAGTACCTGTGACGGATATTTCGTCCATCAAGATAAACTGCCCTTGTAGATTCGAAGCATCTATTTGATAGCTTTCTTGCTTGTCGTTATAAATAAATTTTGCCCCGAGCTTCTGAAAACCGAGCAAATGCGTATCAATCCTCCGACGTCCTATTTTATCACCGCCGGGCTTGGGAATGTACGCTTTTTTAAATCTTGCCAATAAAGGACCGATCAACATCACAGATCCTCTGATCTTTTTGGCTGTTTGATAATATTCTTCCGAACCAAAATACTCCAGATCGATGTCCTTGGCTTCAAATTGATAGCGATTAGCTCCCAATTGTTTTACCTCCACTCCCAATCCACGCAGTAGTTCGATAAGTCGCTTGACATCCAGGATATTGGGAACATTGTCCAAAATAACAACTTGATCTGTCAATACGGTGGCACAAATGACCTGTAAAGCTTCATTTTTTGCTCCCTGAGGTTGGAGGGATCCCGAGAGTACTTTTCCTCCTGTTACTACAAATGATTGATTCTGTATCATATTGGCTCGTTTGCTTTTTATTGCCAAATATATTACAAATATATAACATATGTCTCCATGCCGCTTTTAAGATGGAATATTTGTGTATCCGTAGGATGCTATGCAATGAAAAAAAAATGGAGCACGCTTACAGTGCTCCATTCTGTGGTACCTCCAGGAATCGAACCAGGGACACCAGGATTTTCAGTCCTGTGCTCTACCAACTGAGCTAAGGTACCGGTTGCTTAATCAAAAAGCGATGCAAAAGTAGTCGATTTTGGTCTAAGTACCAAAAATAATCACTAGTTTTATGCGATGCCTTCAAGAAGACTAGCTATAATACTTATTTTGATCTTTATATGGCTCTTTATAAAAGTGACTGTACATGATCAACAGATATATACCATACCCTTGATTTTGTGCTTAATGGCCATCATCTCCTGCTATACAGTTGGTTCTAAAATCGATTATTGGTGGCATAGTCGCTTTCCTCCAAGCCCTGACCCTAAGGCACTTGAGATTATAGAGAGGTATCCCTTCTATGGGCGACTGACAGAAGCACAAAAAATACGTTTTGGGCAGCGCGTAATGGTCTTTGTGTACAATAAGGAATTTAGTGCGGTTGATCTGGAATATCTCCCCGAGGATATTAAAGTCATTATATCCATCAATGCCATCGTACTGACTTTAAACCAAGATGATTTTTTACTAGAGCCATTTGACCGTATTTTTTTGTACCAAGGTGCATTTCCAAGTCCTCAATATCCGGAGCAATGGCATCATTCGGAGATGGAGTCCGAGGATGGTGTATTGATTTTTGCAATTCCACAACTCTTAAAGGGTCAGTTTGATGAGCGACAGTTTAATCCTGTACTTTATGAGTGGGCTCGCGTATGGCTCTATCTTCATGAGGAGATCCACATAGCGGAGATCGAACCACGTCTTTTGTATGAGATAAGTGGTATAACTGCACAACAAATCAATGATACGATCCGAGTGGAGATAGATCCAAGGGCAGTAATTCTTCATCATTATTTTAGATATCCTGATGCATTTGCAGTAAAGGCAGCTGATTCGTTTGAGACCTTGCAAGCGGTGTTTAAGTATTGAAAAGATTCGTTTGGTATTATAAAAAACGGAAATGTGCCTCTAACGCAAGCATTTTTGTCTTACAAAATTCTCATATTATAATATCGCATTGATTTGTTGTATATTATAAATTATGATAATTGCTAATAGGTCTAATTTCGTCGAAATTATGACACTTATCACGCACAACGAGCTCAGAGCTAAAAATCATCGGATATTCATGTTGCATGCTTTGCAGTTTTTTACTCTGCGTAATTTCGCTGTGGAGCAAGAATGTAGTTATTGATCGAAGTATGCTTCTAGCTTAGTGAGTAAATCGACAGCATTGTCATAAGATGACTGCATATCTTGGTCTGATCCCAGTCCTGCAAAGAGTGCTATTTCAGACTGTTTGATGAGCTGTTGGGCTTGTTCGATGAGTGGACCGGGCACGGACTGTTTTTTCAATGCTTCTAATAGGGATTGGTGAGTCAGGTCAGCAAGGGGGATGCCCAGCTTGTGTGCCATATATCCATAAATTCCGAGACGGATGGATGTATAAAAGGAAGCTGCTTCACTTCGATCAAGAGCACGGCGGGCATCTTGTAGATAAGTTTTGGCTTTTTCTTCCCAACTGGAAGTATCCTGGCTATTTTGGGCAAGATGTTTTTTTTGTCGAAAGTAAAGTAATGCCATCAAGCTGATGAGTGCTGTCGAAGCAAGGGGGATACCCCATCGGAAGAGAGGTTTGTCGGCATCAGTTTCTTGATCCGGCTCAGTTCCAAACAGTATAGCATCCATATTTTCTTCTTCATGTCCTTGGCGGACAACTATTTTTATATCGCGCAGAGGTGGTTCAATGTATTGATTTAGTTCTGGATCGAAGTAGGATGCCCTGAGTTGTAGATCGATGGCTCCTACTTCTTTGGGTACGAGGATATACTCATAGATGCGCGTGGATCGTATTCTGCCGTTGCGCTCAGAATTTTCTTCTTGTACGAGTTTGGGTTCATAGACTTCTACCCCCGGTGGAAAATGCAACTGTGGAGCATATATTTTTTTTATGTCACCGTCTCCGGTAATTTGGTATGTGATGAGAACGGCTTGGTTGACTTTTGGGTTGGACCGATTAACTGTAGCTCGTATATCAAAAGAGCCTACTGCCCCGCAAAATCCTTCTGGTTTGGGTTCGGGAAGTGAAAGGACTTTGATGGTTTTGGTTTCTGATGCTACGGTAATTTTTTTGGTTCTTCCGAAAAAAAAGAAACTCCCTGTGTCCTCTCCGTCGAGGATGGCACTGACGCTTGCAATCAATTGGTCTGCCTGCAGCTCTCCCGGAAACTGTGGAAACAAAGCGTATCGTTGAAGAATTCGATATTCATACAGTCGATCACCGATGGTAATCCTCTGTGTATTCCTCGGATAGATGGACGGATTTTGGACATAAAAATCCTTAAACAGGGGAGTTTCAACGACACTTGCCCCTCGGGTTTGGACATTGCTATAGAGGACATAATCGACAATGATTTGCTGCCCGACGTAAGCCGTATCTTGATCGATCTCAATTTTTATAAAGATGTCCTCTTCTGCTCGAGGTTCATCTGAGCTTAGAATATCATTTTTTTTTACTTTTATTTTGAGGGCATTACTCGTAAGGGGAGTACCTTGGATGGTAGCAGTTGCGGGCAAAATCTTAAACGTACCTTCTTTATTAGCGAGCAGCGAATATCTGATGGCAAAGCGATGCGTACGCTGTCCATTGACTATGGTGGTCTGAGAAGATTGACCGGGACCACTAACTACTTGAAAGGGTTCAAAGTCCGGTGCAGAAAATTGATCAAAGCGCTCGGCATTGGTCCAAAATTCGATATCAAACACCTCTCCTTGTTTTACGGTATTCTTGGACGCATTGGCCGAAAACTGTACCGTCTGCGCAAAAGAGGCACTGAGCATCGTAGCAACATAACACAGTAATGCAAGGGAGTATCTCATACTTTACAGGCGATAGATTTTCCGTTTTTTGCCGGATTTGAATTTTGGTAGTTTGGGCAGAGGGGGAGCTTTCATCTCTATGCTTTTTTGGTTTTGTTGGATATCATCCGGATTGTCCACTACGACGATAGACAACTGCGCTTCAAAGATCTGCCCGTCATCTGTCTCCAGAATGGTGTGGAGCTCAAAATGGCCGATTTGTGTAGGGATGATGCGATAAGAATGGCTCTCTTTTTGCATCACTTGTCCTCCGGATATCTGAGTTTGGGAAGAAAAATTTGTACCTCCGAGTTCAAAACTCTTGTCCCAATCCGGCGGAATCAACCGGCCTTGCAGATTTTGCATAGTTATCTCCACAGTTGTATAGTTACCCAGATAGACCGTATCCGGTTGTGCACTCATATAAAATGAGGCCTCTTGTGCTTGTGCATTGAAGATGATCAAGCCCAATACAAACAATACATAATACTTTAGCATTACCATTCTTTATCTGTTTTTTTAGCTTTTGTTTTTAATCGTGCTGCTTTTTGTTGCACCTTTTTGTCTTCTTGTTCTAATACTTCTAAGAGTCTTTGAAGTTCCTGTTTGGTCATATTTTCCAGACTGGGGATACTATCGGGATTAGGAGTCTCTGAAGATTCTTGTTGTTCCTGCTCTTGTTGTTCAGACTCTTGTTGTTCTGACTCTTGATCTTCTTGACCTTGCTCTTGCGGTTTATCGGATTCCTGTTCTTGTTTTTCCTGCTCTTGTTGTTCTTGTTGCTCCCCATCCTCTCCTTGCTGCTGCATGTTATTATGCTGTTGTTCTTGCATAGCAAGCACTATAGCGAGATTTCTTCGAGTATCTTCTGCACCGGGATCGATGCGTAGTGCATTCTTGTAGGCTTCAATAGCTTTGTCGATTTTTTGCTGAGCGAAGAAAGCGTTGCCTAGATTATGATAAGCCGAGCTACTGATCTTTAGACTATCAGATTTGCTGGCTTCATGCCAATAATTTATAGCACCGATGGTATCCTGTATTGCCCACTGTACATTGCCCAAATTATAGCTTACTTTGTCTGTAGGACGTATCCCTTGAGCAATCTCATAACGCTCAGCAGCTACTTGGTAGTTATTTAGCTCAAATGCCCGATCCGCCAAACTCATATACATATCAGCTTTTTGGGCAAATAGCCCCGTTGTACATAAAAGGATGCCTAGTATAGATATCACACGTATCATACCGCAAATATCTGTAGTTCTGATCAATTCTGTATGTCCATCAAAGGAGATTAACATGCTTTTAACCCCCTTCTACTCTTTGGAGTTTACCCGTACCCCTATCTTAAGTTCTCTAGTAGAAGAGAAGGAAGGAGATGCAAATAAGTTTTTTTTATTTTATTCATCACAAAAGCTATTAAAATAGAAAAAACGGCTCATCCACATTTGGCAGCCGTTTTTTCAAACCTTAAAAAATCAACGGAATGATCTTAACTTATTTCACTGATAAGACGAGCAGCACAGTATGCTGTTAACCATATCGGTTGCTTTTGATTATTCTTTAACGCTTTTCTTAATATTACATAAATTTCATACCTTGATGGAACTTTTTACCTAAAGCTAACATCTCACAAATAACATATTTGCTGAGATGATGATGCCCCTTACTGTGATGTACATACCATAACCTAAGAGTTCGATGAAAAGAACAAAAGCCGTTTCTCTATAAGTTTTAGTACTTTTGTATCTAATTCTGCCTTAATGCAGAAAGGCATTAGGGCTACAACACGCACATCATGAAAGAAATTCTTTGTTTGGTATTTTGGTATATGTGTATGTCTCCGGCACTACAGAGTGTCGTAGCACAGCATCCTCCGGCTCGCCGTGGTGATGGGAGCAACACACAGTTCATCATCCGCGGAAAAGTGATGGATGCTTCAGGCCTTAGTCCTCTTGAATATGCCACAGTGTCTGCCATGCAACAAGAAGCGATCATATCCGGTGATTTGACCGATGAGCGAGGATTGTTTTCGATAAAACTCCCTCAGGGTAGATATACGATTGTAGTCGAATATCTCGGATATGGCAAAAAAGAAATTTCGGATATTGAGCTATCAAAAAAGCAGGTAGTCCTTGACCTGGGAGAGATTCTTTTGAGTGCGGATGTAGAACACATCGAAGAAATAGAGGTCATAGCAGAAAAGTCGGCTATTCGGTTTTCTCTGGATAAAAAGATTTATAATGTCGGAAAAGATCTTACCACTCGTTCGGGAGCAGCAGATGATGTTCTCGATAACATCCCTTCGATTAGTGTAGATCTCGAAGGCAATGTCAGGCTTAGAGGGAGCAGGCAAGTACGTATTTTGATTGATGGCAGACCGGCAGGAGTTCAAGGAGTGCGAGGAGTCAGCCTACTAAAATCTATACAGGCATCTCAAATCGATCGCGTGGAGGTCATCACCAATCCATCTGCTCGTTACGAAGCGGAGGGTACTGCCGGGATCATCAATATCATTTTGAAAAAAAATAAAAAATCCGGACTCAATGGATCTTTTGACGGCAATATCGGCACACCATTAGAAACCGGACTAGGCATAAGTCTTAACTACCGCAAAAACAAAATCAACTGGTTTACGCGCTTAGGAATACGAAAAGCAGTCTTTGACGGTAATGGTCTGATCGATCAACGATTTACAGATGGCCGATTGCCCATCAGGTCAATCCAGACACGGGAGCACAGCAGAGGCGGCCTATCGACCAACTTGAGATTTGGAATGGATTATCACTTTGATGATCGAAGTATTTTGACGACTTATTTTGATGGAGATCTCCAACGTCAAGACAACACAGTTCAGATCCGTTTTGAAGACTTTGATCGATTAGACCAACAGTCTGATCTGAGTATTCGCAATGAAATAGAACAAGAAGACCAGTCCAAAATAGAGTATTTATTGAGCTTTAAACACCAGTTCGAGAGCACAAAACACTATTATAAGATTGACTTTCAATACCAGTCCAATACCAAAGACCAACAGTCTGACTTTGAAGAACAAGCCTACCAAGATCCTAATACTCCGATCCGCCAAAAAAGTATTCAGCGCTCTCAAAATGATCAAGGCGAAAACATTTATATCATCAAAGCCGACTACAATTATCCTATAAGCAAAGAAGGTAAAATCGAATTTGGGTATCGGGGCAGCATCCGCGATATCCGCAACGATTTTCGTGTAGATTCTTTAAATCGTAGTACTGAATTATTTGAATCTATAGAGCGGTTTACTAATGAACTGCTTTATAATGAGGACATCCATGCGCTGTATGCATCTATTGGTGATCAATTGAACAAATTTTCTTATTTGGCCGGTTTACGATTTGAGCATTCCGGGATCTCTACAGATCTCGTGCGGACAAATGAAAAAAATCCCCGTACATATACCAACTTCTTTCCCTCTCTGTTTTTGTCTTATAAGATCAGTCAAAATAATTCTTTTCAGCTAAGCTACAGCAAGCGCATCCGAAGGCCGCGATTCTTTCAGCTCAATCCTTTTTTTACATTCAGTAATAACCGTAGTATTTTCAGAGGCAACCCAAACCTCGATCCACAATATACCGACTCTTACGAATTCAGTTATTTGTCTCGTCTTTCTTTTGGTAGTTTGAGTTCTAGCCTCTACTACAGGCACACAACAGACTACTCACAACGCATACTTAGGGTCAATGCGGACAGAACTACAGTCCGCCAACCGGAAAACATCGGTACTTATGATGCTTATGGTCTGGAAATCACCTATAATGCGACACTAACCGATTGGTGGAAAATGAACGGAAACTTTAACTTTTTTTGGTTTGACCTCGAGGGTACATTCCGAAATCAATTGTTTAGACGAAATGATTTTAGCTACCTAACTCGTATGAGCTCTAAGTTTAAAATTGCAAAATCTTATGACACACAGATAAGCCTGCGATATCGAGGTCCATCAGAAACTGCTCAAGGCATACGCAAGGCCATCTTATCCATTGATGCCGGAGCGAGTAAGGACCTATTGCAAAATAAAGCCACACTAACTCTGAGCATACGGGACGTCTTTAACTCCCGAAGATGGAAAAGTCAATCACGCGGTGAAAATTTTGTCATCAACTCCGAATTTTTCTGGGCTCCCCGGCGTATCAGTTTATCCTTCAACTACAGACTCCATCAAAAGAAAGCTCGTGGCAAGAGAGGAAGTAGAGAATCCCGACCCGAAGGTGGTACTTTTGGAGGTTGATCAATATTAAGTTAGTAACTCAATCAAGCTATCCACTCAAATAAATATTTTTCAGTCTAATCCATAAGCTATTTTTCAGGAAAGTGGATTTATTTAAGCTCGATTTATTGATTTTAACACCCGAAACTTGAAACGGTGAACAGGTCGCAGCTACGACGCTACAACCATATTAGTACCTATGGTGCTACTACAATCCGTTTGCTCCTCCGGAGCAAAAGACAAAATAGATGAATGCAACTAAAGTAGCCCCAGCGGGGCGACCTGTAAAATATGTGTGACTATTACAAAAACAAAGTAGAAGGTGGTGATTTTGATTTATTTGTATATTTACATGAAGAGATGTTTTTTTGTTCATACCTACAATGTACAGTATAGCTTACAACTCCTTTTTTTCTATTTTGTGACTACCGAAACTTGAGATAGTAATAAAAACGATTACTCCGTCATTTTGGGGTGAAATCAAAAATAGTGTACATTTGGCTGGTATAAATTAAATCTAAAGTTGATGCAAAAAAGTGATGTCCTCATAATAGGCTCCGGTGTGGCCGGCTTATCGACTGCTATCTATACTGCCATGAAGCGACCTGATCTTCAGATCACCGTACTAACCAAAACCAATGAGCGCAAAACGAATACGAGCTATGCCCAAGGAGGAATCGCTACGGTATGGAATCTGGAAAACGATGATTTTGAGTCGCACATTGCGGACACGCTCGATGCCGGTGACGGGCTTTGTGATCCGCGTATAGTACGTATAGTCATCGAAGAGGGGCATGATCGTGTCAAGCAAATCATCGAATGGGGGGCACGATTTGACAAAAATGAAAAAAACAAATACGATCTTGGGCGAGAAGGTGGACATTCAAAAAACAGAATATTGCACTATAAGGACATCACAGGATGGGAAATTCAGCGCACATTGAGTGACAAGGTCAAAGAATTTGACAATGTGCGCATCCTAGAGCACTATTTTGCACTGGATGTCATTACGCAGCATCATCTAGGCTATAGCGTGACCAAAGCTACACCTGACATTCGGTGTTTTGGGGTCTATGCCTTTGATAAACAAAGCCACAAGATCGAAACCTTCGCAGCCAAAGTCACGGTCATCGCTACGGGTGGTGCCGGACAGATCTATCGCGCTACTACCAATCCTGTCATCGCTACCGGAGACGGCATAGCAATGGTATATCGAGCCAAAGGTCGTCTTGCCAATATGGAATTTGTACAGTTCCACCCTACTGCACTCTACACACTGACGGACGAAAATCCGGATTTTTTGATTTCAGAAGCTGTTCGAGGATTCGGCGCTATACTCAAGTCCAAAGAAGGTGAAGAGTTTATGCATAAATACGACGAACGAAAATCCCTTGCCCCGAGGGATATAGTAGCCCGAGCCATTGACTATGAAATGAAAGTACGCGGTGATGAATATATGTGCTTGGACTGTCGGCACTTAGATCAGAAAAAATTTCTAGATCACTTCCCTAATATTTATAAAAAATGCAAAAGCATAGGCATAGATCCCTTTGAGCAACTCATCCCTGTGGTGCCGGCTTGTCACTATATCTGTGGTGGTATTCGGACAGATGATATGGGGCGCAGCTCCATCCAAAATCTCTATGCCGCAGGCGAATGCACCAATACCGGACTACATGGTGCTAACAGACTCGCGTCCAATTCACTACTCGAAGGGCTGGTCTTTGGTGAGCGCATACACCGTGATATCATTGCTACTATAGATCAGCGAGCTACAAAAGACAAGCTCCCCGACTGGGATATTCGTGGCACTACAGCACCAAAAGAAATGGTCCTTATCACGCAGAGCTGGAAAGAACTCAAAGAAATAATGAGTAACTATGTAGGGATCGTCCGCACGGATGTCCGACTAAGACGTGCCTTAAATCGGCTCAACTTACTCTACAACGAAACTGAAGATATCTATAAAAACTCCATATTATCGCCTCAGTTGTGTGAACTTCGCAATCTGATCACCATAGCCTATTTGGTTACTAAAAGTGGAATGTCTCGAAAAGAAAGCCGTGGATTGCACTACAATACAGACTACCCAAATCACTTTGACTTTATCGATCAAACCTATTTATAAACATCAATCAAAAATCAAAATTTTATGGACTTACTTTTTAAAGCTACACACTTCATAGGCCTCATTATCTGGATGGCCGGACTCCTCTCTTACTCGCGCATTTTAGTAGCCTTTGGCGAAAGCCGTTCGCTCGAGAGTGCAGAAAGGTCTATCCTACAAAAGCACTATGCCGGACTCCTCAACAAAATCTACAAACTCCTCTCCAACCCCGGAATGCTCTTGGTTCTGATCGGAGGCATCGCTATGATTGCACAGAATACCGCTTACCTTAAAATGGGTTGGATGCACCCAAAACTGCTTTTGGTTGTCCTGCTCATCGGATACCAGCATATGTCCAAGTCCGTATTCAAAAAAATACTATCCGGAGATACTAAATGGACAAATGCCAGGCTCAAAAAACTCAGCCTGATACCGATAGTCTTGATGCTACTGATCGTAGTGCTGGCAGTGTTTAAGTTTTTCTAGGTTTACCGCTCATCGACTGAACTAATATGCGTTTTGGATGGTTAAAAAAACTTTTATGTAGGGACAAGTCCCGTCAAATCGATCCCGATATGAAATATTTGATCGTAGGCCTAGGCAATATAGGCACCGAATATGTCGCTACACGCCACAATATCGGTTTTGAAGCCATCGATTACTTTGTAGAGCAACACCGGTGCAGAGAAGAGACGCTGCGCTATGGTGAGATGCACGTCTGCAAATATCGCGGCAAACAACTCTTTCTCCTCAAGCCCAATACTTTTATGAATCTTAGCGGCAAAGCCGTAAAATATTGGATGGATAAAGAAAAAATAAAACCCGACCATCTGCTAATCGTCGTTGATGACCTGCAGCTTGATCTAGGAGTCATTAGGCTTAGAGCCAAAGGTGCCGCCGGAGGACATAACGGACTCCAAAATATCCAAGATCGATTGGGTACATCCAAATATCCCCGACTTCGCATAGGTATCGGTAAGGATTTTCCGAAAGGAGGACAAGTGGATTTTGTCCTCGGCAAATGGACGGACAAAGAACTCGATCAACTCCCTGCTATACTACAAAAAACATCGGAGTGTATCGAGTCCTTTGTTTTTAGAGGATTGCAAAATACGATGCAAGCTTTCAACGGCTGATCTCCACACTTTGGCATCAGGATGTTAGCAGCAATTGATTTTAAAGCACAAGAAACTTAGGATGTCCTGTCAGGGCTAAGATTTTTTCCTATTAGATTTCATTTTTTGGCACAGTCTTTGGATAAGAGTGGGCGTAGTATGTTCGAGACCTGATAAAGGGATCATAACTAAATTACACACACCACACATGATCAGAATATGGACTATGATATTAGGCGCTTGGTTGAGCATTGGTGCCATAGGCCATGAGATAGAGAATGATTTGGCCGTTGCCTATGTCGAGCGGTATAGTGCAATAGCCATTTCAGAGATGCAGGATCACGGCATACCGGCCAGTATAAAACTCGGTCAGGCACTCTTAGAGTCCAATTACGGTACCAGTGTATTGGCCCAAAGAAGCCAAAATCACTTTGGCCTCAAGTGCAAAGATTACTGGGAGGGGAAGAAATACTATCACGAAGACGATGATTTTGACACCAATGGAAAGCTCATCAAGTCCTGTTTTAGGTCTTATGATCAGGTGGAGGATTCGTATAGAGATCACTCTGATTTCTTACTACATTCTCCTACATATAAGACACTCTTTGAGATCGATAAAACGGACTACAGAGCTTGGGCAAAGGGATTAAAGGCTTGTGGTTATGCTACCGATCCCACATATCCTGAAAAATTGATACGTATCATCGAGCGCTACGGGCTCACACGATACGACAGATATACTCAATCTCATGATGCTCAGGTGGTTCTACAGACGAAATGGAAGACGAACCATAAGCCACCTGAGCCTTTTTTGATTCCGGATGGATATATTATGGGCACTTTTAAAAAACATTGAAAACAAAGGTCTCACTCTTCTTCTCCTAGAATGATGTCTCCCAGATAGTCCTCTTCTTCTTGCACTTCATAGCGATCAATATTAGGAAATACTGCCTGACTCTGTACTGAAGATCTTGCGACTACTTCTTGCTGTCCTTTTAGTTTTTTGATCAAAAACACTCCCCAAATATGATTGCCCAATAAAACTACCAAAGCTCCCGGAAGGAGATTATCGGATATGTCCTGAACGATAAATATATCATATAATCCATGAAGTGCTACCGGTATCAAAAAAGACCACCAAAGGTATTTGGGTTTTTTACGCACAGAATATTTGTAAAAATAATAACCCATTACGATCCCGAATGCCACGTGTGCAGGTACAGCGGTAAATAACCTGACAAGCATCGTC
>JAJRUR010000017.1 GCA_024277695.1 Bacteroidota bacterium
ATGCAGATGTTTGTTTTGTGTCGGTAGTTGTTTTCGTTTTGATGAGAGGCTCAGCTTCTTCAAGATCGTGTACTACTTGTTGTGGGTCTGTGTACACTGCGTTGGGCTCCAACTCATAAGTCCGTTGATCATCATCCGAGTCGACTTCAAAAATAGGTTCTCGATGTATGACATCTAACTCATCATCTAATTGTACAACAATTTTTTCTTTGACAGGTTCCTCATTTTCAGATTCATTTTTGTCAAATCCTGTTGCGATGATAGTAATACTGATTTTTTCGCCCAGAGATTCGTCGGAACAATTACCCCAAATCAGATTGGTAGCGTGTCCGGCTTCACCTTGGACATATTCAGTGATTTCGAAAACTTCGTCCATAGTGACTTCTTTGGTACCGGATGTGATATTGATGAGGATATGTTCGGCTCCACGGATATCATTTTCTTCGAGGAGTGGAGAATTAAGAGCTTGCATCACGGCTTTTTTGGCTCTATCTTCTCCCTCTGCATGAGCTATACCCATAATAGCTACACCGCTGGATCGCATGACGGTATTGACATCTTCAAAATCCACATTGACATATCCTGCAACAGTGATGATCTCTGCAATACCTTTGGCCGCAATGCCCAAGATATCGTCTGCCTCTTGAAAAGCCTCAGAGATACCCAAACTGCCATGGATCTCTCGAAGTTTGTCGTTGGAGATGATGATGATCGTATCTACATTTTCTTTGAGTTCACGTAATCCTTCCATAGCCTGAGCGACACGTTTTTTGCCTTCAAAAGAAAAAGGTAAGGTGACTATGCCTACTGTCAGAATACCCATATCCTGTGAGGCTTTGGCTATGATCGGAGCTGCTCCTGTACCGGTACCACCACCCATTCCTGCTGTGACGAATAGCATCTTGGTGGACGAATCGATAAATGAGCGAACCTCATCAATAGATTCGATACATGCTTCTTTACCGATACTCGGCTGTGAACCGGCTCCTCGACCTTCTGTAAGGTTAGGTCCCAGCTGAATTTTTATAGGTACAATACTGTTTTCCATTGCTTGGTTGTCCGTATTGCAGATGGCAAAATCAACACCTATTATCCCTTGCTGATACATATGGGAGACTGCATTACTACCTCCGCCACCGACTCCGATGACTTTAATTATTGAGGGCTCTTCTTTTGGTAGATCAAACGTCATAGCTCGTAGTTTTAATTAGTTTATAAATAGTATTTTGTTAGTAATTCTTTTTAAAAAGATATATGGATAATAAATAATTAATACAAATTAGAATCCGGTGTCGGTTCAAAAAAGTCCTTAGCAGTTTTCACAATAGCACTAAACCATTTCGATCTATAGATCGTAGCGGTAGAAGCCGGTTCTACTACCGATATTTCCTCACTTTGCTCCGGACTATCCTGCTCTGTAGGTGCTACAAAGAACTTTTTCTTTGGTTTTTGGCTTTCGGTTTGTATGCCTTGGATGAGCAGTCCGATGGCCGTAGCATAAATAGGACTCGTGACATTCTGCGAATATCCATGTGCCAAGTGCTCTACCGGAACTCCCAATCGAGCATTCATCCCCATTTGAAATTCGCACAACATATCGATGTGTCTGAGCAAAGAGCCTCCACCGGTCAGGACGATACCTCCGATGAGTTTTTGGCTACAGTTAGACTTTTTGATCTCCCATGCTGCAGATTTTAAAATTTCTACTACACGTGCCTGAATGATTAGTGCCAAGTTGCGTTCGGAGATTTCTTTGGGTTTGTGTCCTTTGAGCCCTGGTATGGTGATGATCCTATTATCTACGATTTCGTCAGAAAGGGCTGACCCAAAGCGTACTTTTAGTTTTTCTGCCTGCTCATTCATAACAGTGCAGCCTTCTTTTACATCCTTGGTGACGACATTTCCTCCCAAAGGAATGACAGCTGTATGGCGGATAATGCCTTCGTAGAAAACGGTGATATCAGTAGTTCCACCACCAATATCGATCAATGCCACACCGGCTTCTTTTTCTTGGGCAGTCAGAACAGCGGCTGCTGAAGCTATCGGCTCCAAAGTCAAATCGGCCACCTTAAATCCGGCCAGTTCTACACATCGGACTATATTATTGACAGCGGCGATTTGTCCTGTGATGATATGAAAATTGGCCTCGAGTCGAGCACCGGACATACCTACGGGTTCGACGATACCCGATTCGTTATCGACAGTATATTCTTGCGGTATGACGTGGAGGATTTTATCTCCGGGAGGCAAAACCAACTTGTGCATATCATTGATCAAGGCTTGAATATCTTCTTTGCTTATCACGGAGTCAAAGTCGTCTCGCGTAAGGATACCTCGGTGTTGCAGACTGCGTATATGCTTTCCGGCGATACCTACATAGAGTTCTTTGATCGGTAGATCAAGTCCTCGATTAGCAATTTTGATGGCTTCAGAGATTGCAGAGACTGTTTTGTCTATATTAGATACTACTCCTCGCAACACTCCCTTGGATTCGACTTTACCGATACCCAAAATTTCTACTTTGCCGTATTCGTCCGGACGACCGATAGCTGCACATACCTTAGTCGTCCCAATATCTAGAGCTGCAACCACTTCTGAAGGGTCAATTTGCTTAGACTGATGAATGTTAAATCGCTTTATAGTCATAGTTAAGATGATTTTATTTTTTTGCAAACGAGCTGATTTCGATATCTCAGATCGATGCTTTTATATTTATTCCACCCTGCTACAGGCAAACCTTTTTTATAAAATTTTTTAATTTTAAATAATTTTTTATCCAGATCCTCAAGATGTCCAAATTCGATAATTTCTTTTCCTATTTTTGGAATAATGATGTATTCTCCATTTGATTTTAAATGAACTTGCTCTACGAGGGATGAAAGAAAAACATCTTGGCGGATGGTTTTTATCAAATTCAAAATATTTTTATAATCACTCGAACGGAGTTGTTTTTTGTTTTTTTCAGTAGTCACTATGGGTACTCTTCTTACGACTTTGTCATGAAGTGGAAGGACATTAGCCTCTCCGTCCAAATAAAAGGAGTGCTCATCAGCCGTCATGATACGCAATATGGGATTGCGTTGATAGATTTTGATCGAAAGCCGATTATGGGCATCGATGTAGGCATTAGAAGAGTGGATATACGGATTTTGTTCTAAAATTTCTTCTATGAGCTTTATGTCTGTATCGACGATATCTCGATGTATGAGTGCATCTCCAAAATAAGATTTGATGTTACGGACGACTATACTTCTGGTAATGAAGGGGATATCCTCATTATCGCTGACTATTTGGATGTCCATTTTGGATAGAGGACTGTGGATTTTGTGTTGGACAGCAGCCATACATATCCAAGAGATGCTCAGCAGCACGATGCCAAGTGATATCATCCTCAGATAGTTTTTATTTGTGCTATTGTTCTTCATTTATTTTAAAAAATTCACTATTTGTTTATGTATAAATCATTTTTTTTATTTCTTCTACGATGTGCTCTACTGCTTTTGGTTTTGCTTTTTTAAGAATATTTTCTTTTAGAAGCTCCATATATTTTTTATTGCGAATGATCTTGACCACAGTTTCTTCAAATACATCAGATATGCGATCATCCTCTACGAGTACTGCGGCTTGACTGTCCGAGAGTGCTCGTGCATTTTTTTGTTGATGGTTTTCTGCCACATTTGGAGAAGGGACCAAGACTGCCGGCTTGCCGGCGATACAAAGTTCTGATATGGTAAGTGCACCTGCCCGGCACACTACCATATCAGCTGCAGCATAAGCGAGATCCATTCGATCTATGTAAGGTCTAGCCATTACATTCGGTAGTTTTGAGACTTTAGTCTTGCGGAATTGATCCCAATAAAGCTTTCCGATCTGCCAAATAATCTGCACATCTTCTTGCTGTTCGAAAAATGTCTCTTGCTTAGCTACTGCTTCGTTTAATGTCTTGGCGCCCAAACTGCCCCCAAATACCAATATGGTTTTCTTCTTGGAATCGAGCTCAAAATATCTCCTTGCCTCTTCTCGTTTTCCATCCAATCGGATGAGATCTTTTCTTACCGGATTTCCGGTCAAAACAATTTTTGACTTAGGAAAAAATCGTTCCAAACCCGTAAATGCTACACATATTTTATCTACGTGTTTTGCTAATAGACGGTTCGTCACACCCGGATAAGAATTTTGTTCTTGGATCAGACATGGTATATTACGCATAGCGGCTCTTTTGAGTATCGGACCACTGGCATAACCCCCTACTCCGATCACCACATTTGGCTTGAACTGACCAATGATTCTACCCGCCTTGAGCAAGCTGGATACTAGCTTGACAGGAAAAAGAATATTTTTGGTCGTCCATTTGCGCTGAAATCCCGAGATCCAAAGACCTTCGATCGCATAACCCGCCAATGGAACTTTTTCCATTTCGAGTTTTCCTTGTGCACCAACAAATAATATTTCAATATTGTTAACTTGTCGCTTTAACTCATTAGCTATAGCGATGGCGGGATATACATGCCCGCCCGTACCTCCACCACTAATAATCACTCTCATGTATTCTCCCTGTTTGGAATACTAATTTTTCTTGAGCTTCCTGTGCTTGGACTCGCTCAATATATCTACTTACACTCAAAATAATCCCTATAGAAATACTCGAAAAGAGCATAGATGTTCCTCCCATACTTACAAAGGGTAATGTAAGTCCGGTCACCGGAACGAGGTTTACTGATACGGCGATATTGGCAAAAGCCTGTATGACCAAATTGAGAGCTAATCCAAATGCCAATATAGCACCGAATGCCTTGGGGCTACGATAGACGATCAGCGAACATCTAAATAATAAAAACATAAAAATAGCAATAATGCTCAGCCCTCCCAACAGTCCATACTCCTCACAGATGATCGCAAAAATAAAATCCGCATACGGATATGGAAGGTAATTGCGTTGGATGCTGTTACCCGGTCCTACTCCAAACCACTCTCCGTTGGCAATAGCTATCAAAGACTGCTGTACTTGATAAACGCTTTCGCTAGAAGCCAAAAATTCTTGTACTCTACCGATCCAAGTCGATACCCTTACAATATCCGGAAAAAAACTACCTACAAGTATCAAAAATGCAAAACCCACCATCGCTGCCAAAATCAATAATCCTATATATTTAAATTTGATACGACCTACAAACATCATCAACATACAAGTGACAAACAAAAGAATCGAAGTGGACAGATCAGATGGTGCTATCAACAGACAAATAATAAAGATTGGAAATATTATAGGTACAAAAGCACCTCCCCACTCTTTGATTTTGGCTTGCTTACGCGAAATGGATCTTGCAACAAAAATAATAAGTGCCAGTTTTCCAAAATCCGAAGTCTGAAAAGAAAGATTGATGATGGGAATTTTGACCCAGCGCCTCGCTTCATTGATCTCTATACCCCAAAAAAAAGTGTAGATTAATAAACCAATTGCAACAAGAAATATCAAAGGAATAAGTCTTGAATAGATCATATAGTCCAACTTATAACAAATAAAAGTAACTCCCAATCCTAAAGCTATGATCAAAAAGTGTCTAATCAAATAATGTTCCGTATCTCCGCCTTTATATCGATGCGCCATTCCGCCGGACGCACTATATACAGCCAGTACGGAAGCAAGGGTGAGCCCAAGCAAAATCAGCCAGATGTACTTATCACCTTTTAAATATTTATGTATGCTTGCTCCTACGGACATTTTTGTTATGTATTAATTGATTTGTTCGTTTTTTTATTCTTAATATTCTTTTATTTTTAATCTATCTAATTTTCAAAGTTATAATTGTCAAAACAGCCAACATCATCCCTAGAATCCAAAATCGTGTCACGATTTTTGACTCGTGCATCCCGAGTTTTTGATAGTGATGGTGCAAGGGAGCCATTTTAAATATCCGTTTCCCTTCGCCATATTTTTTTCGTGTATATTTAAAATATGCCACTTGCATGATCACCGAAACATTTTCTATCAAAAAGATGCCACACAATAGCGGTATCAACAATTCTTTTCTCAACAAGATGGCGAGAGCTGCTATTATTCCTCCAAGTGCCAGACTCCCCGTATCGCCCATAAAAACTTTGGCCGGATAGGAGTTATGCCACAAAAAACCGATACAAGCTCCTAACAGTCCCGCCGAAAAAATTACCAACTCAGCACTTCCGGGCAGATATAGTATGCCGAGATAATCTGCAAAAATGGTATTGCCGGATACATAGGCCAAGATCGCTAGCGTACCAGCTATAATGGCAGAAACTCCGGTGGCTAATCCATCCAAACCATCTGTCAGATTGGCCGCATTGGAGACTGCTGTCACGATCAGTATAACCAATGGTACAAAAATCACCCAAACATACTTTCCATCATTATCTCCAAATGCACGCAACATCTTGCTATAATCCACATTATTGGATTTAAAAAATGGAATATTGGTCTGGTAGGTTCGAGCATATACATACTGTACACCATCAGCGTTTGGAGGAAAAGTCTTGATGACTTTGTATCCTTCTTCTAAGGCCGTAGTTTTGGTCATCCGCACTAAGACTTGCTCGCTTTTGAGCATAGTCAAGGCTATAATCAATCCCAAAACGACCTGTCCCACAATCTTAAACTTGGCCTTTAGACCCTGCTTATCTTTGCGAAAAACTTTGATGTAATCATCAAAAAATCCGATCAAACCCATCCAGATAGTCGCTCCGAGCATGATCCATACATAGACATTGTTCAGCTGAGCAAATAAAAGACTCGGTAGGACAACCGAAAGAATAATAATTATTCCCCCCATCGTCGGTGTACCGGATTTTTCTTGCTGACCTTCCAATCCTAAATCACGAACCGTCTCACCAATTTGTAACTTTTTCAAATAACGTATGATCCTATTACCCAGAATCAGGGAAATCAATAAAGAAACCAGTATCGCTCCTCCTGCCCGAAATGTGATATACTCAAAGAGTCCTGCTCCGGGCAGATTGTATTGATTTTCTAAAAATTTAAATATATAATAAAGCATGTCCTACTTAATATTTTTTTAAAAGGCTAACAGCCGGTGAGCAAAATCTTTCGCTTTCGAACCCATTTGTACTCACTACAGCTGTTAGAACCAACCTAAGAATGAAAATAGAACCTACTTCTTTAAGCACTTTATTAATTATTTTATTTTCGTTTTTATATTTTTTTATTTTAATGCATTTTTAAAAATCTCCACTTCATCAAAGGGAATTTTTTTCCCATGAATCTCCTGATACATCTCATGACCTTTTCCGGCTATTAAAACCACATCTCCCGGACGAGCCATTTTTGCAGCGATCTTAATCGCTTCTTTTCTATCCAAAACTACCATAACGGCATCTCGATCACAGCTTTTGATCCCTTCCATCATATCTTGGATGATGCGCTGAGGATCTTCAGTACGCGGATTGTCCGATGTCATAATGAACAGATCACTTTTTTCAAAGGCTATCCGCGCCATCAAGGGTCGTTTAGTCCGATCTCTGTCACCTCCGCATCCGGTTACCGTGATCACTTTTGATGACGGTTCTTTCATCCGAAGGATGTTGTCCAAAATATTGAGCAGCGCATCAGGTGTATGGGCATAATCAATGATTCCCCATACGTTTTTACCTTCAACTCCTACTGTTTCAAACCTTCCTTTGACCGGTTTTAATAGACTCAAGCCTCTGAGTATTTCGTCACGATCTTGGTTCAGTTCTGCCGCCATTGCATATACAGCTGCTAGATTTGATGCATTGAACTTACCCCTCAAGCGGCTATGAATTTCTGTCCCATCGACCAACAAATGCAGTCCACCCAATCCATTGCTCATCAGTCTGATCTTATAGTCAGCCATCGTACGCAGACCATAGTATCGTTTGATGGCCTGAGTATTTTGTAGCATATAGCTGCCGTTGCGGTCATCGGCATTGGATATCGCTATAGCATCCGAGCGCAAACTATCAAACCAAGATTTCTTGACATCCCGATATGCTTCCATAGTCTTGTGGTAGTCGAGATGATCTTGTGTCAAATTGGTAAATATGGCCCCGGCAAATTCCAGTCCGCTGATACGCTCCTGATCTATAGCATGCGAGCTCACTTCCATAAAAGCATAAGTGCATCCGGATGCCAGCATTTCTGCCAAATATCGACTTAGACTGACAGGATCTGGTGTGGTACGGGCAGCTGGTATTATACGCTCCCCTACTCGATACTCTACTGTGGAGAGCAATCCGCATGAATGACCCAACAAGCTAAAAAGCCGGTAGAGCATAAAGGCAACCGTAGTCTTACCATTGGTCCCGGTTACACCAATCAGATTCAATTTGGTAGAAGGTTTTTCAAAGAACGTATGTGCTATTATTCCGGCACAGTATTTGGTATTATCTACTTGGATGTATGTAATTCCGGGCTGTATGGCCTGTGGAAATACATCACACAGTACTGCCACAGCTCCACGCTCGATGGCCTGATCGATATATAGATGTCCATCTGTTGTATAGCCCTTGATGGCTATAAATAGACTACCCGGAACCGTTTTCCGAGAGTCGATGATGATATCACCTATGCTGACCGATAGGTCTCCAATAGGAGTATATACCATATCGCCTAGTAGCTGTACTAATGATTTTTTACTATCCAAGTGTCAAAATAATTTCTTGTCCCAAAATCTTTATTCCGGGACTTATCGATTGTTTTTTAATTTTTCCATATCCGTGTGCTTTCACACGAAGTCCTTGTGATTCTAATAAGAATGTCGCATCCCGAAGTCCCATTCCGGTCACATCAGGTACCGTTTTGGGTATTTTTAATCGTCTGTTTTTTATAAGCAAACCAGCTCCATCTCGTACAGTAACTCCCCACGCATCTTTCGTTTGGTTTTGGGATGGAATACCGACATAATCAAAAATCAATTTCAATTCATCCGCATAACCTATATTGTAACTCGGGATCAATCTACTATCCAAAGAGTCATTTTCTGCCATAGCCATCTGTACACGCTTTTGATTCAATGAAATATTTTCTGCTATTTCTTTAAACACAGGTCCGGCGACCTTTCCTCCATAATATCCGTTTCTTTTCGGATCTCTAATCACTACGATACAGCTATATTTTGGGTTTTCTGCGGGGAAATATCCGACAAAACTCGCTTGATATTTCCTTCTTTTATCTTTTGATTTAGTTCCATAGTCAAAAAGTGCTGTACCTGTCTTCCCCGCAAAATCAACAATATCCGATTGTAACTTTTTGGCAGTACCTCTGAGTACGACTCCTCGTAATAAAGATTGTAAGTCTTTTATTATGTTGAGCTCAACAATTGGCGTATCGGCTACCTCAGGTGTTATTTTTTTTATTTGCTTCCCGTCAGACAATATCTCTTTGACCACAAAGGGCTTGACGCGCTTTCCGTCATTTGCCACCATATTATAAAAAGTAAGAGTCTGTATCGGTGCAAGTTCAATTTCATATCCCGTACTGATCCAAGGAAGAGATACTCCGCTCCAGCCATTTTTGTAATCATAAGCATCCTTAATAAAAGGCGACTTTTCTCCCGGTATGTCTATACCCGATTTTTTATCCAAGCCATATTTTTTGAGCAATTGGATAAATCGTGTTGCTCCTTTGTCCTTGAGATAATTTTGGACAGCGAGTTTGGCTATACCGACATTAGATGATTCTTCAAAAGCTTTTCGGATTGTGGTATTGCGTAGTTTGTGCTTATGCGAATCTCTCATCTTGCGATCATAAAATCGCGCCTCACCCATCTGCAAGTCCACACTATCCTCGAGCCTGATTTTGCCATCGTCCAGTAGCGCCATCATCGTCGCCAGCTTAAATGTCGATCCGGGTTCTTCGGGTTTGCCTATCGCATAGTTATAGTCTTCTACCAATGCACCATTCTGCCACCCCAGATTTGCTATAGCTTTGATGGCTCCGGTAGATACCTCCATAAGGATGGCAGTACCCCATTGTGCAGCATGTTTGCGCATCGCTTTGGCTAGCGCTTGATCAGCTATGTCTTGCATCCGCACGTTGATATTGGTCAGTATGTCATGACCTTGGATAGGCTCCAGTTCATAATCTCTATGCACGGGTATCCAAATATCTCCGGGCATTCGCTTGACGAGCCGTATCCCATCTTCACCTTTGAGATATAAGTCATAAGCTTTCTCTAACCCAATCATATTTTTGGACCGATAGCGACCAATAGTCCTGGCAGCTAGTCGCTTATAAGGCTTTTCTCGTTTGTTTTTGCGCTCAGCAATAAAACCTCCGCGATTTTTGCCCATCCTAAAAATAGGAAACTTGGACATCTTCTCTTTGAGATTATAATCTACTCTGCGTGCGATGAGGGCATATCGGTTAGCTTTTTTACGCTCCCTTTTGAGATACGCCTTCCACTCGGAGGGTGACCTGCTGTCTTTCAAACTGCTCGAAAGATAAAAGGCCAAAGAATCCAGATGTTCATTAAAAATCCTATCCGTAAGGGACTCGGTTTTTAAATCCATTCTTATTTCAAAGATCGGCATGGAAGCAGCTAATAAGCTTCCATCATCAGCGAGTATATTGCCTCGCTCTGCAAGTACCGGTTCTTCGCGGACATACATTTTTTTGCCCAGTGCTCTCCACTCATCTCCGCGAAATACGTTGGTATATATAGTCTTATATGCCAGCCAAAGTGCTATCAAGAAAAAGGCGATCATCACCAAATACATTCTTGCGAGCAATTCTGTTTTCATCCCCTTCATAGCCATTGCTATTTTTTAGGGTTAATGACCATCAGTGGCTCTTTATTGAGCTTCAGTTCATAAGGACTCACCCTGTGTTCGATATAAGATGCCGTACTCGAATACTTTAGGCTTGCCGTAGCTGATATATACTTCCACCTTAACTCCTTCAATTCTTTTTTATTCAATGCTATATTTCTCATCTTTCGCTCTACACTGTGGGCATTGGATATATATAAGAGTGCCAAGAAACCAATGAAATATGCATAAGGCAACTGCTGAAAGATTCTTAAAGAGCCTTGTCGAGGAAGATTGTCTCCCGATTGCATATTCATAAATTTTTTAAACTTCATGCTTCTTTCATTTGAGCAGCTCTCAATTTTGCTGATCGCGCTCGATTATTTGCCTTTATTTCTACTTCATCTGCCACTATCGGTTTTCGTGTCAATACTTTAAGATTGTTGGCAGGGTCTCGAAAAAAATTTTTTACAATACGATCTTCAAGAGAATGATAACTAATCACCACTACCACAGCCCCAGGCTTCAAAATCTCTTTGCACTGCTCCAACATCGAGCGCAATGCCCCCAATTCGTCGTTGACTGCAATGCGAATGGCCTGATAAATCCTCGCCAAGTACTTGATCCGATTTCCTCGAATACATGGCTCAATGGCCGTCAACAAATCACCATTGGTCTCGATCGGACGAATAGCCCTTTGTCTCACAAGCTGCCGAACCAATGTTTTTGCATTACGCACTTCGCCAAACTGACTAAAAATGTACAGTAGCTCTTCTTCGCGATATTGCGCCAATAGCTTCACTGCATCAAACTCCGCCATCGGATTCATCCTCATATCTAAGCGCTCAGTACCTTGAAAACTAAACCCCCTAGATCTGTCATCAAATTGATGTGATGACACTCCGATATCAGCAATCAACCCATCCACTTTTGTCAGACCGATGGTGCGCAGATATTTCGCTACATAGCGAAAATTTCCATAAATCAAATCCAGTCGCTCATCCTTCAATTCACCGGACAATGCATCCGGATCTCTATCCATCCCTACCAAACGTCCGTTGACGCTCAGCCTATTTAATATTTCTTGTGCATGCCCCCCACCACCATATGTCACATCTACATAAACTCCTTGATCATCCGTCATCAGCAGATCAATGCTCTGCCGGAGCAAGACGGGTATATGATAAGGAGCCATGATTACTCCATACTTTTATTGTCACCCAGTACACGCTGGGCCAAATCCGACAGATTTTTCGGTGTATTAAGATAGATATCATCATACTCCTCTGCCGGCCATATTTCAAATCGATCATTGAGCGGAGTGATCACCACCTCTTTTTGAATACTCGCATATTCCAAATGCGTCTTCGGAATCAATATGCGATCCGAATTGTCCGGACTCAACTTTAAGGCACCGCGGTTCAAAAAGCGAACCAACATCCGCGTCTCCTGATCATATATATTCATAGAGCGCAACTCTTTAGCTATGCCCTCCCACACTTGCACGGGATACAAAAACAAACATTGTTCAAAACCCCGATTAAGCACCAACTCCACATTATCTCCTAAGCCCAACTGACTGATCAGTTGACCCGGTAGCCTTAGCCGACCTTTGGCATCCAGCTTACATCGAAACTCTCCATAAAATGTCATCTCTACTTGTTCGTCTTAGAAGATGCTTCAAATATAGAACAGAAATCCCCTAAATTCCCACTTTTTTCCAATATTTTTTTATATAATATGTAATCTTTTATATAATAATGAATTATAAAGTCAAAAGTGTAACCATATTGATTATATAATAGAATCAAAAAATGGACAAACTATCAGCATGTAACGAATCAATGCTAATTGATTCCTAATAATCAAGAATTAACAAATACGCAAAATCCATATATTATCACCGCTTATATGAAGAAGGGATAGCTGCGAAGCAGAAAACCAAACGACTGCGCTCCCCTCTTTTTTAAGAGAGGGCCGGGAGTGAGTTGTACTTTGGTCCTCCCCCTAGCCACCTCCAGAGGGGGATAACGTCACTGCGAGGAGGCACGACGAAGCAGTCGCATCACATATGAAGACGGTACACAAAATGGCTTTGCAAATTTATTTGCAAACTCCGGAGGGGTTGTCCTCCCCCTAACCCCCTCCAAAGGGAGATAGCTGCGAAGCAGAAAACCCAACGACTGCGCTCCCCTCTTTTTTAAGAGAGGGGCCGGGGGTGAGTTATCCGAGGAGGCACGACGAAGCAGTCGCATCACATATGAAGACGGTACACAAAATGGCTTTGCAAATTTATTTGCAAACTCCAAAGGTGTAGTCCTGCCCTAGCCCCTTCAAATGGATTGCCCACCATCTACCGAGAGGGTCACTAC
>JAJRUR010000261.1 GCA_024277695.1 Bacteroidota bacterium
CAATGGCTCCTGTAATGATATGCTTAGCCCATCCGGGAGTATCCGAATTTCGAAAAGCAAAAAATAACAAAAGGACACTATAAAGTACTCGAGTCCCCAATTGTGCGACATGCTTTTTTAAATAAGCTGTTAGTGCGTTCATCACTATAGACAACGGATAAATGTATAAAATAATTCCCCCCCTAAGGTTGCCTTGCGTGGATACTCTGTGCTCAGAAGTCTTTTTTATTGGCGATGCGTGTCAGATTCCATAGTGGCAGGAGTACCCAAAGTGTCAGCATAGAGAGTGATACCAGCATGCCGCGCCCCGTTCCAAAAAATTTTTGAAAAACAGCTCCTGTATAGCCCAATAATGCAGAGATGTCCAGTTTGAGCAAGATGAGGATTCTGGAAAGGTCGATCGGATTAAACATAACTGCCCCAAGCGCAAATTTGTCCAAAGGATACTCTTGAAAACTCATCATGACTATCATTAATATACCATCGTAAATGACTGCCATAAAAAGCCATAAAAGGATTGCAAAACCAAAACCCTTAATTTTGTCATTAAAAGCCAAAGCGATATTGTAAGATAAAGCTACAAAAATAAATGTCAAAAAACCTCCTACGATGAGTAGCGATGTAAAATTAAATATAGAAGATGACCGAGCTATACCATAGATGAGAAAGGGGATACCTAACCCGATGATCAGGCTGAGACTCAAAGATATAGCCACTCCTAAATATTGACCTATAAAGATCGTGCTTCTTTTGAGCGGTTGAGATAACAAAAGTTCTGTAAACTCTTTGGAAGTATAGTAGTACATAATTCCAAAGACAGTTCCGATGAGCGGGGTGAGGATGATGATGATATTGAGCAGCGTGATAACTGCTTTGTCCACATCATTATTAAGAAATAGCAATACAAAACCCATCAATAAATAGAATATAAAATAGATATACGACCAGCGACTGCGCATCAGATCAAAAAAACTATATTTCAGTATTTTAAGCATGAGATTTTAAAATTTCGGCTATAGCGTGTTCGAGATTTTGTTGTGCGGTCTGCGTTTTAAGAGCCGTAACACTTCCATTGAAGTAGATTTTTCCATCGAGTAAAAAGATAACTCGATCGGCGATTTCTTCGACCAGATTCATGATGTGTGTGGTGATCAAGATCGTCTTGCCTTTTTGTTTTTCTTGCGCCAGGATATCTTTTAGATGGAGGAGTGCCACGGGGTCAAGTCCGGTGGTGGGTTCGTCCAAAATAATGAGCGGTGCATCAAACATAAAACTGAGCAATATATTTACTTTTTGGCGAGTACCTCCGGATAGGTTGCCTAGTTTTTTATCTAAAAAAGGTCTGAGCAAAAACAAATCGATGAGCGCCTGATCCCGGTCCGTTGATGATCTTAGATTTTTGATCATGGCTATGAGTTCGCTCACGCGAATATTTTGAGGAAAATCAGCAATTTGCGACATATAGGATATTTGGGACCGATATGCCCACTTGCCCAAGATTTGGTTTTCATCGATAGTAATACTTCCCTTATCGGGGATGACCATCCCGAGTATGCTTTTGATGAGTGTAGTCTTACCGGAGCCATTGGGTCCCAAGATGGCTATAATACCGGGCTCATCTAGCAGGAGGTTGATACCCTCCAATACACGTACTTGACCAAACGCTTTATAGAGTTCTTTGATTTCTACCATACTATCGGTTTCATAAGTGGGCGTATATCCTTGAGTGCATCCGGTGTAAAGATAGGCGATACCTTTTCCGAAAAATTAATCAAATCTACAAACAAACTGCGCATCAAGATGATGGTCTCCGGAGTTTTATTGACTACAAAAGAAAACAATTTTACAGGCCTAAATGCTACATCTCCTATTCCATCACGATCCAGATCATATCCGGTATATTCACTCCAGTAGTTGGCCTCAAATTTATTGTCATTCAGACGACTGTTATAGGATAGATCAAATGTATTGTGCCTAAAATTATTGTATTCAAAAATATTGGTGTAGCAGCCTCCCGTAAATCGTATAGCCCATCCGTTCCGGACAAATTGATTGCCGCGATAATTAATACGATTGCAGCCATCGATATTGATCCCGATCGTATTCTGTTCAAAGTTATTGTTCATGATCTCTGAGTCATTAATTTCTTTGAGCAATAGGCCGTACGATGCCGTTCCCCAATTGTACTGAAAATCGTTGTGGTGCATTTGGATAAATTTTGAAAACATGACGGCTACACCTGCACCGTTTTCTCTAAATTCGTTATGGTGATACTCGTTATGATCCGAAAACATAAAATGTAGCCCGTAACGTATATTCTTCCTGCTTCTATTATTCGATATATGGCTATTTTTCACAAATTCGAGATAGATACCATCTCGCATCCCTTCAATAGTATTGGATTCTATGCGGATATCTGTACATTTCCATAAGTGAAATCCATTGCCGGATTTGGTTTCATCAACGGACTGACCTCGGATTACATTGTTTTTTAACAAACCGTACTGTGCACGCTGTAAAATAAATGCGTAAAATACATTTTGAAATGTATTATGCGTCATTCTAAAATTTTTACTGTGCGAGATATGAATACCTGCAATTTCTTTGGTATAGCTCAAACCTACATTTTGGAGTAGAAAACCGGATATTAGGACATCTTGGGCTCGTACTTCAAGAATATTTTTTTGGAGATTTTGTCCATCCAAGACCGGTTGATCTATACCTATCAGACTTATAGACTTATCGATGACAATCTCAGAAACATAATAGATGCCTGCTCTCACTAAGACAGTATCTCCGGCTTTGGCCAAGACGACACCCTCGCGGATGGAGTTGGTCTCACAGTCGGCACAGACATCGATGGTTGCTGCATCGCTATGTTGTATCCACAATAGGAAGGTTGCTATGTAGAGTAGTGCTTTCAATTTATTCCTGTTTGATTTGGTTTTTGACTTGGGTCCAAGTATAGATTTTTCCTCCGGAGCGGGCTAGTACTTTTTTGGCATTTTCAGATGACGCAAAGGCAGAGAGGTTGGCACCCATAGGACTTTTGATTTTGGGACTGATGAGGTAAAAGGCTTTTTGTGCATCGACTAGATGCCCGGGTGAGGCATAATCCGCTACCAAGATGTAAGCGAG
>JAJRUR010000262.1 GCA_024277695.1 Bacteroidota bacterium
CTACATCTCGAATATTAGTAGATAAACAGGATTCAATGATTTGGGATGTACTATCACAGCCCATTTTATTGTCTCGGATATCTACTTTGATACTATTCGCACCTTGTATAAGACGTGCACATATAGCCTCAGCATTACAATTGGTCAGTTGTGGGTTGCGATTGATCAAAATCACCGCTTCTGCCGAATCTATACCCAATCGTACAAAGTTCTTCAGATCCAGCAAACTGGGGAGCGATTGGTTTATTTCTACTTGAAATGTCTCACCTACATAGCGCAATGCTGCCAAACCTACCAATGAACGTAAAGAGTCTAAGCGACTCAAAAAAAATTTCTTGCCTACAAGCTCCAAGGATCCAAATCCGCTAATCTTCTCCAAGCTTGACATATTCAATACGCCCCAAGTCTGTTCTACTTCTTCTAACATATCAAATCCGGAGATGTCCGTCTGCATATCATTGGCCAATATCACTACACTACCCGCCTGTTTTAGCTGAGCAAAACCACTGATATCTACCAACTGCTCACAGTTCGCCACGACGAGGTTATTACCGACGCTATCCAAACGACCAAAACCCTGAATATCCCTTAGTGATTTATTAAAATTGACAACCAAATCAGTGCGTACACTACGGAGTGCTTGAAGTGCAGAGAGATCTGTCAACATTTCATTTCCGGATATATTCAGTCCATTGACTTTTGTCAATTTTTCAAAGCCTGCTAAAGACTGAAGCCCAATGTTATTCCCGATTTTTAGATCCTGCTCTATAATCGAGAGATTCTTCAGTCCACTCAGATCAGACAACGATTCATTATTAGTGATGACAAATGAACCTCCGATCTCAGACAAGGCGGATAGCGCCTCGAGGTCAGCCAGGAGGTCATTGCTCTTGAGATTAAAATCACCCGAAATCGTTTGCAGGTCTTCCAGACCGGTGAGATCCTCCAAAGCGGTATTCGCTATCATGTCAAGATCAGACCTAATCGAGACCAGTCCACTCAAGGCAGAGATATCTGTAAGTGCATCATTGCTGATCAGACGCAACACTCCATTTATTTGGGTACCTGCATTTAAGCCATGCAGACTTAGCAGTGCATCATTATTTTCGATCAACACATCCCGGCCAATCTCCGCATTATCCAAACCCTCTAAGTCGGCCAGAGTATTATTACCAATGATCGAAATCCCTGAAGCAATGCCCTCTAGTGACTCCAAGCCATGGAGATGTACTAGACTGCTATTATCTTCCATTTTAAAAAATCCGTCAATCAGTGAAAGACTGCTCAACTGATCCAAATTCTGTAGCGAATCATTATTCGTCAAAAAAAACGAACCATCAATCGTAGTAAGATTCTGCAATCCATTCAATGTACTCAATGCCGGATTTGCATCAATAATCAAATTTCTGACAAAAGTCAAATTCTCCAACACAGACAAATCATCCAAAACTTCATTGCCCCTCAAGATCAAAAATCCATCCACACGATCTAGGCTCGGTAATCCGGAGAGATTTCGAAGCACATCATTGTTCTCTATACGTAGGTCGCGTCCGATCTCAGACAAAACACCAAAACCATCGAGCGTCCTTAGCCCAAGCGACTTGAGTGTCACAGAACGTCCTACGGATTGGAGCTGATCCAATGAGCCTATAGATGATAAAAAAGCAGATCCCTCTAATGTAAAATCTCTACCTATTACAGTCAAGTGGTCTAGGTTTATACTTGTCAAGCTCGTATTCTGGGCTATCCGGAGATCTCTACCTACCGTACTGATATTTTGTAATCCTTCTAAATTTCGCAGTCGGAAATTTTGGCTAATGATCAGATCACGCATTATGTTATCTATTCCCGCAAGACCATCCATCTGAAGCAGATCATTATTTTGTGATATAAGCACATCTCTACCAACACTCTGTAGCTTCAAAAGACCATCCAACTCTTTGAGCGTAGAATTACCTTCAATGACCAAACTACCCCCGATACTCTTGATCGATGACAGATCATCGAGATGAACTAATGCCGTATTGGTGAGCAACTTCAGATCATTGTGTACAATATCCAATTTATCGAGAGCACTGAGGTCCTCCAGTCTTCTATTGCGATCAATAATCACATCGTTTTGGACCTCTGCGAGAACATCCAGTCCGTCCAAACTCTTCAACTGCGCATTCTGCACTATAAAAAGACTTCTACCTATGCGCTTTACTCCTTGTAGGCCCGAGAGATCTCTTAGGCTTGCATTATTTCTAATTTCCAGATCACCCCCAAATCCTTGGACACGTTCCAGCCCTTCGAGTCCTCCCAAAACAGGATTATTTCTTATAGATAGACCACCCTGAACAGTATTCAGACTATCCAAGCCGTCAAAACTTCGCAAGGAGTCCAAATTCCATATACGCAATCGACGCCCCACTTCGTTCAGACTTTCAAGACCGGCGAGATCCCTCAGCTGAGCATTTCTAAACAAGAACAAATCCTCACCTACATATCTGAGACTGTCCAGTCCTCTCAGAGACAGGAGATTAGGACAGTCACGTACCTGCACTGTCCGTCTGAAAGAGCGGATCGGATTCAGCCCTTCAAGATTCGTAATGTTTGCCCCTCGAATTGTTACAAAACCAACAATCTCTCTACAATCCGGATAATTGGCATGAAATGCATCAATCTGTTCCTGAGTGTTAAAGGTCACCCCACCAAATAGACATTGTTGTGCTTGAATACCTTGGAGTATTCCCAACAACTGTAATACTGCAACGCAGCCTGCTCTAAAAAACGATTTCATAGTCATAGAATTACACGATTATGTACTATATATTAGATAGTTCTATGGAGGGATTCGTTTGCTAAGATATTGATTTTTATATACTTTTATTATTATCAGCTAAATTTTTGGACAAACTTGAGGGTTTTAACTTAAAAGATCTACCAATAACATATTTTTGTATCTATGCGTTAAAATACCTGTACTTAACATACAAAACCGACTCATGCGTAGTTTATTTATTATATTGACGTGGTTGAGCTATCAGACATTGACTGCCCAAACAGCTATCGAAAAAGCACTTTTTGAACTCGAAGACGTGATCTTCACCAAATTAAAAACCACACCCGAAGGATATCAGTCTGCATATAAGTTGATGGTCAAACAACCCTTAGATCATCAAAATCCGGATGCCGGTTTTTTCTATCAGAAGGTATATCTGAGTCACCGGTCCTTCGATCATCCGGTCGTAATCGTCACAGAAGGATACGATCGAGGACGTAATCGAATCTACGAATTTAGTCAATATATACAAGCCAATCAAGTCCAAGTGGAGCATCGATACTTTGGAGAATCTGTTCCGGATTCTATAGATTATCGATATCTTAACCTCCGGCAACAAACCGCTGATCTACACAAAATCAATCAACTCATACGTAGGATCTATGCAGGCCCTTTTCTCGCTACCGGTATCAGCAAAGGAGGTATGACCACTTTATTTTATCGGTACTTTTATCCTGACGATGTCGATGTATCTGTACCGTATGTAGCACCGATCAATGTGGAGTACAAGGACAAACGTATCTACAAATTTTTGGATCAAGTGGGTACCAAATCCTGTCGAGAAAAAATAAAACGATATCAACGCTACTTATTGGAGCATAAGGATGATTTTATGCCTTACCTTCATGGATATGCCCATGGCAAAAACCTCAGTTTTGAAATACTCGGATGGGACAAAGTATATGAATATGCCGTTCTGGAGTATTCTTTTAGTTTTTGGCAGATGGGATATGACTGCCAAAAAATCCCAACACCGAGTAGCGACTACTATACCCAGGCCAAGCATTTTATGGATGTGATCGGTATCGATTTTTATGACGATAAGGCACTTGCAGGATATGCGCCCTTCTACTACCAGATGGGGACAGAAATGGGTTATTACGGATTTGAAACAGATGATTTTGAACCCTATATCACCGCTTTGGGAGAAGAACCAAGCGCTGTTTTTCCTCCCCAAGGAGTCAGCACTACTTTTGATCCTCAACTTACGCTAAAAGCTAATGCATGGTTCGAAAACCATCTCGAAAAAGTCATTTATATCAATGGTGCCAATGATACCTGGTCTGCTACAGCCGTACATCCCGATAAAAAATTGGATGCAGTGGTATTTAACCTCAAAGGCAAAAATCACCGCACCGCACGCATCAAGTATATGACCGAAGAAGAACGCCAAAAACTAGAAGCCACTTTAGAAAAATGGCTCGGTATCGACGTCCCGGCTCAACTCCCCAAACCCATCAACAAATAGCTGTTCCTACCGGCAAAGGAACTACAATAAAAAATACCAGGATGATAAGATCTCAAAAAAAAGAAATACTCCAAAAGATCAATGAAGCTATCGAACAAACCAAAAGTTCTATCTTCGCTTATGAGGACATGACCCGAGCTATTGCTCCGGAAAATTCGATCGGCCGAATTTCGCGCATGGATGCCATACACAATAAAAGCATTACAGAATCAGCATTGCGTGAAGCCAAATTAAAATTAAAAAACCTCCTAGTCATGAAATCCAATATCGACGAAAAATCTTTTGGTCTTTGTGCCAAATGCTCTTCTCCAATTCCCATCGCACGCCTTCTTTATATGCCACAGAGTAGATATTGCGTACATTGTGCACGATAGCGACAAAAAGCAATAACTACATCTCCACATCCGGTTCAATCCTATGCCTGACTACATCGACATCAATAAAAAACTGTGGAATGCTTGGACTCCGCATCATATCCATGCATCACTATATGCGCATCAAGCATTTATGGACGGAATGACATCACTCAAAAAACCTGAACTCGCACTACTCCCCAATCTGACCGATAAGTCACTACTACACTTACAATGCCATTTTGGGCAAGATAGCATCTCCCTAGCCAGACTAGGAGCTCAAGTCACTGCCATAGACTTATCAGATGTCGCCATAAAAGAAGCCAAAAATCTAGCTGCTCAACTCAAGCACCATATTGAATTCATTTGTACCGACATGTACAAAATGGAAGATGTACTCCAAAGAGACTTTGATATCATTTATAGCAGTTACGGAACCATCACTTGGTTGCCTGACCTACATCAATGGGCAAGACTTATAGCAAAATACCTCCGTAAAGGGGGCCGATTATACTTCATCGAATTCCATCCCATCTTATGGATGTTTGATGACGCACTCAAAAACATTAAATACTCCTACTTCAATCGGGGTCCCTTGGACCAATTAAAAACAGAAAGCTATGCAGCTCCAAGTAGTCTTGCGCCACAACGTAGTGTCTCCTGGAATCATAATCTGGCTGAAGTCATACAAGCGCTCATCGATTGCGGACTACAACTTGTAGATTTTCAAGAGTATGATTATATACCTTATGATATCTTTGAGGACTCGATCTCTACAAAATATGGATATCAAATAAAAAAACTGGAAGGTAAAATTCCGATGCTCTATTCGATCGTCGCTCAAAAAATATAATAAAAGCATCTTCAAAAACAAGTACAATGTATAATACACTTTTTCAACTCGTAGCAATCATATGTATTTTAAATACCCTCACTTCCTGCTCCGAACAGATATCTAAGCCAACGAATAAAATAACTCAAAGTATGCACAACAATAATTTGCAAATTCCGATTGCCCAAAAAATACCGCACCAATTAGAGATTCATGGTGATAAACGCATTGACCCATATTATTGGCTCCGCGATCGAGATGACCAAAAAGTATTGGACTACCTCCACAGTGAAAATGCATATACCGAGCAAATCCTGAAACCCACCGAAGCACTCCAAGAAGAAATCTATCAGGAGATCGTCGGACGTATAAAAAAAGATGACAATACTGTTCCATACAAAAACAATGGATACTACTATTATACGCGCTACGAAAAAGGAAAAGAATATCGCATTATCTGTCGAAAAAAAGAAACACTTGATGCAGATGAAGAGATATTGCTCGACGAAAATACCTTGGCAAAACCCTATGCATACTATCGGATAGGTAGCAGCTCCGTCAGCCCCGACAATCGGATCATCGTCTATGGAGAAGATACACTGAGTCGTAGGATCTATACGCTCAGATTTAAAAATATTGCGTCCGGTCAATACTATCCCGATGTCATCGAAAATACTACCGGAGGAGCTACTTGGGCAGCAGATAATAAAACCATTTTTTATAGCCGAAAAGACAAAGCGCTCAGATCCTTTAAAATATTCAAACATATTTTGGGTACAGATCCAAAAGAAGATCAAGAAGTCTATCACGAAAAGGATGAAACCTTCAGTACCTATGTCTATAAAACCAAATCCAAAAAATATATCATTATCGGGTCTTGGTCAACCCTCTCATCTGAGATGCGTATTCTAGAAGCTGATGATCCTGACGGGCAGTTCAGAATCTTTGAACCACGTAAGCGAGATCACGAATACAGCATCGAACATTTCGGTGATCGCTTTTATATCACGACCAATTGGGATGCAAAAAATTTCAGACTGATGGAGACAGACCTGAAACACACCGAACGGCAATACTGGAAAGAGCTTATACCACATCGTGAGGATGTCTTACTAAACGCAATCGATGTATTTGACCAATACCTCGTACTTTCAGAACGCAAGAATGGGATCACCCAATTGAGAGTCATACCCAAAAAAGGAGAAGAATATTATATCCAATTTCCCGAAAAAGCATATCTGGCATATACAGGTATCAACATGGATTTTGACACGGATATATTGCGCTTGGGATATCAATCGATGACTACACCCAATAGCACTTTTGACTACAACATGGCCACCAAGAAGTTTACATTGCTCAAAGAAGAGCAAATATTAGGAGGCTTTGACAAATCCAATTATAAATCAGAACGTATTATGGCTACTGCCAGAGATGGTATCCGAGTACCTATATCCATAGTATATCGCAAGGATATGAAAAGAGAAAACCAACCACTACTACTCTACGGATATGGCAGCTACGGCAATAGTATGGATCCGTACTTTAGTTTTTCGCGATTGAGTCTGCTAGATCGTGGTTTTGTATTTGCGATAGCTCATATACGCGGAGGTCAAGAAATGGGAAGATGGTGGTACGAAGATGGAAAACTACTCAAAAAGAAAAATACCTTTACAGACTTTATCGACTGTGCCGAATATCTGATCTACCAAAAATATACAAGCAAAGAACAGCTCTATGCCATGGGAGGATCTGCAGGAGGATTGTTGATGGGAGCTATCATCAATATGCGACCTGATCTGTGGAAAGGAATTGTCGCTGCAGTTCCCTTTGTAGATGTAGTTACTACAATGCTCGATGAGTCCATACCACTCACCACCGGAGAATATGACGAATGGGGAAACCCCAACGATCCCCGGTACTACCAATATATCAAATCCTACTCTCCCTATGATCAGCTTGAAGCCAAAAAATATCCTGCAATGCTGGTCACGACAGGCCTCCACGACTCCCAAGTACAATATTGGGAACCCGCAAAATGGGTCGCTAAACTTCGAGACCTCAAAACTGATACGAATCCACTCATCCTCAAAATCGACATGGAAAGCGGACATGGCGGAGCATCAGGACGTTTCAAACGTCATCGAGATACTGCCCTAGAATATGCTTTCATCATCGGATTACAAAACAATATAATCAAATAATTTCTGTAGATGACGAAAAGATTTAATAGTACATTGAGCATTATTCTTTTTTTGCTATGTACATTCTTAACAGCCTGTACACAGACCAAGCAAGCCAATTTTGACTGGACCCATGTCCCACTATCGCCCACAGAACAAGACACTATAGCCAAGTATTTGAGTGCCTATCCCGATCAGGCACAATTTAGCCTAGCTATCATAGAACCTGGTCAAGTACACTCCTTTGGTATGAAGTGTAGCGATCATACCTTCACCTATACCGATAACTTGGATCGCACCTATGAAATCGGATCAATAACCAAAACTTTTACCTCATTGCTTCTCGCAAAATATGTTAGTGACAACAAAGTCAAACTACA
>JAJRUR010000263.1 GCA_024277695.1 Bacteroidota bacterium
ATGATAAATATTTATTCGAATGGATAGATGGAAAAAAACGGAGAACAGGTCGTAGCTGTAATATGCATTCATTTGTATTCCAAAACTGCGTGGAGTTGCTTTTAATGCATTACAAAGCATTTAGCCTAAATTCTAAACTTTACATTTTTCTTTAATATGATGAAAAGGAGACATCCTGTACGTATTTTGGATAGTGGAGTTTTTTGGGCTACTAAACTATGCTGCCGATATTATCAATAGTATATTGTGCATAAATGATGATTTTTGTCCAATTGCAGATATCGACTTAATATGCTGCGTACCGCTTTTTGAGACACTACCTCTAAACAAGCCCCTCTTATGAAGTGCTAAAATCTGAGATGCTCACAACGATATCGATTATGTGGATAGGATATACGTTCTATTATTTTTTTGTATATTTATATTGTCATTTTTGTTCATCAAAACATCTAAGCTATGCGCCACAATCTCGAAATACTCGGCTACGTAAAAAAAGAAGAAACTGTCCATCTGCTAAAACAGCACATCATGAAAGGCAGTTTTGTCATAGAAATCAATCACCCATTTGGGGGATATTACTCCTGGATGGAAGGCCCCGAAGGTCAGTTGGATGCCTCTAAGCCACGATCTATCTTGCTGATTACAAAAAAAATATACAGTCTTGAAGAAATACTCCGCAATTCTAAAATCATCAACAAAATCATCGATTTTGAATTGAGTGCACGGCCGGCAGAAATATTATATGGCAATAAGACCCTTCCCGCTATACGCATTAAGGGACTCCCGTCATTGAGTGATCTTGCCATCGTCCAGAGCAGTTTCTCCGATGAAGGATATCTATTTGCCAAAGCTCCAAAAAACTTTGATAACGAAACTATACGTATAAAACTGACCAAGTTTTTTAGTTTGGATCAAACTTCTCCCGGTATATATCGAGACCTAAGGCAGCCCGAAATGAGTTATCTGGCTGTGTCCAAACAGACTAACTGGGAGCTATTTCGCAGAATTACTTCTCATGTAAAAAACAATGTTTCCGACCAAATATTTGATGTGGTACAAGCCTGCTTCTATAAGGACCGGAGCATTTGGGACATGCTTAGAATTTATAAGCCCGGAGCATCCGAAGAGTTTCTACTCGAGTTAAAAAATAGCTTTAACAAGCAACTGGCTTTTTTCTCCTAAGCCATCTTATTCTTGGTGATGTCGCGCGATTCTGGGATATTGCAAGGAGAGCTCTGCAAAAAAAATAAAAAATATTTTAATTAATTTTAGGGTGAAGCCCTTGCTATTGTGTCCTATCTTCATAACAGCCTAAATCAACCGCTATGAAAGAAGATATTCAAGAAATCATCCAACGCTTTAGAATATTTGAAGTACTCACTCCGGAACAGAAAGTAAGATTGTACACCGATCTAAAAACTGTCAATCTCCGAAAAAATGACTTTTTGTATTGTCAAGGCGAGCATGCCAATTCTATTTATCTACTTATGGATGGAAGTATCAAGCTCGGCAAAAAGGCCAAAGACGACCGCCAAGCTATTAAAGAAATATTGCATAGCGGCAGTATATTGGGTAGTTCTGTCCTCCACGGATTAAAAATACGCCAAGATTTTGCCCAATGTGTTACAAAAAAATCGACATTACTCCAACTCGAATTACACGCACTCAAATACTTAATGCGGATTAATCATAATTTTAGCCTAAACATCATACGTTTGCTCAGCAAAAAACTTTCGTCCCTCGAAAACCGAATGGCTACACTGATGATATACGATGCTCGAGGACGGATCATTGAGTTTATCAGGAAAACAGCTGACGAGCAAGGACATCGAGTAGGATACGAAACCCTCATAAGGCACAGTTTGACCCAACAAGAAATAGCCAGTATTACAGGTACTTCTAGACAAACCGTTACCCAGGTACTCAATCAACTAAAAAGTCAAAATATAATACACTTCAATCGTAAGACAATTTTGGTAAGAGATTTGGCCAAACTTGCTTAACTATAACTACGAATAATAAAAACGTACCCGCTCTGAGCTAACGAGTTCAGAAAAAGGTAGTAGAGCATAGCTAATAATTTTATTGCCCGAGACTTACTGCGATATCACTACTCTTCGTTAGCTATGCTCCGTTTTTATTAATAAAAAAATGATAGACTCCAAAGACTAGATTTTGTTAGGTTAGTTCTCATTTACTCTTTTGACCGGATTGTCGCCCAAACAATCCGGTTTTTTTTATAGTACACATTCCGTAAGGAGTTATTACCTTTACGCGATGCAACAGATATTAAAAAGTGTCTTGGGGCTTGCCGGTTGGTTTTGCTTCATACAGATTGGCTTCGGACAGATCTATACCATTACTCCACAAAGTGAAACAGCCCATATTATCGATCGTCAATTGATACTCCGTGGCAACCAAGATTTTTTTCATGCCTCAATAAAAAATTACGACAGAAGATATCTCCGGTCAATTCTCTCTACGCCTGATGCAAGCCATAAAGCCTCGGAGCATCATCGAGATGTAGCATACTTGATCAGAGATAACCCTTCCTTGGCGCGAGAAGTACTCCAGCTGTCCGGATCCGACATGCATCAGCCTACAAAAAATTATATTGATAGTCAAAAAGTTTTTTACCGTTATCAGGATGAACAAAACATTGTAGCTCCTGTGGAGGAACTACGAAAACCCCTCTTCGGTATCTTTTACGGATCGGATGCGCATATGTATGAATTGCGTACTAAGGATTTTGAATTGATGGTTGATCCTGTCATCAATATCAAAGCGTATAATTCTTCAGAGGGTATATTATTTGATAATCAACGCGGTGTGTTGATCAGAGGCTCCATCGACCGCAAGTTGTACTATTATCTATCCATTTTAGAAACACAATTCCGCCCCGCACAGTATGTTAGGGATTTTGAATCAAAATATCGCGCCCTGCCGGGCGCGGGATTTTATAAGTCCTTTAAGAGTACTGTGTTTAACTCCGAAAATTCTTTTGATTATTTTTTGGCAGAAGGGCATCTGGGTATGGATATCACTAAGCACATCAGTATGAGTTTTGGGCACGGAAGACAGTTTATAGGGAGTGGGATGCGCTCACTACTTTTATCAGACTTCAGCACGAATCGACTTTTTCTCAAAATAGATACACGCGTCTGGAAATTTCATTATCAAAACATATTTGCTCAACTCCAGTTGCGTGGAAGCAAAGATGATATAGGTGACCAGCTCATCCCCAATAAATATATGGCAGCGCACTATCTGACTTTTCAGTTGGCAAAAAACTTTAATATCGGAGTTTACGAAAGTGTTATCTTTTCTAGACCTAATCAGTTTGAACTCCAATATCTCAATCCATTGATCTTTTATCGTACCATTGAAGGTGCTATCGGTAGCCCGGACAATGTCCTCATTGGCCTCAATGCCGATTGGAGTTTTTTAAATCATTTCCAACTATATGGTCAGCTCATATTGGACGAATTTAAACTGGACGAACTCATTCAGAAAAGAAGAGGGTGGTGGGGCAATAAAGTAGGCTGGCAAATCGGTGTCAAATACATCAATGTAGCCGGCATCCATACGCTTGACCTACAAGCAGAGTTGAATAGCGTGCGTCCATATACCTATACACATAGAGACAGTACATCGAGTTATACACACTATAACCAAGCACTCGCTCATCCTTTAGGTGCCAATTTTAATGAACTCCTGATCAGGCTTAGATACCGACCGTTCAAAAAATGGTCGGCAGAACTGACTTTGATGCAGGCGCTGACTCCGGATGATCGACCCGGTCAAAATTTGGGGAGCAATATCCTCTTACCCAATGCAGGTATAGCTACAGAAAGGCCTTTCGGCAATTTTATCGGTCAAGGTATCTCGGGAACTACTTTTCTAGCCGGTGCTGATCTCAGCTATCGTATATTTCATAATATGTATTTGGACTTACGTTATTTTTATCGCGCCAAAAATAGTACAAATAATAGTCTGGAACGAAACGAATCCTATTTTGGAGGGGGCATCCGCATCAATTTTGATCGGACACTCCAATTGTTTTAGGACTTCCACTTGATATTGCAGCCCATACTCGGTCGTTGATCCGCTGAGGGTTTTTCTCCTACAAGAGTCGCCAAAATAGCTAAGCGAAGATCTTGACCGGTCAGAGGTTCTTTGTTGCCCGGAGAGCTGGCATCTAATCTCCCCCGGTATGTAAGTCGCATATCTCGATCAAAAACATAAAAATCAGGTGTGCAGGCGGCATCGTAGGCTTTGGCTACAGCCTGACTTTCGTCAAAAAGATAGGGAAAAGGATAGCCCAATACCTTGGCCACAATAGACATTTTATCCGGTGCATCTTGGGGATAGTTTTTGATATCATTGCTGTTGAGTGCAATAAAAGAAACTCCAAAGGGCATAAACTCCTCAGCAAGTTGTACTAACATAGGGTTGACGTGGATCACATAAGGGCAGTGATTGCAGATAAACATAATCACTGTAGCCTTATCGGATTTTAGTTCGGTTAGTGATTTATTCTCTCCTGAGATCGTATCCGGAAGTACAAAATCCGGTGCCACAGTTCCTAACGATAACATATTTGACTCTGTAAGTGCCATAATTATTGATTATTTTTTACTCAATTATTTGCAATGGGGTTCTATTCCTAAAATATAATTATCCACAATATTTAATGTACTAGCTGTTTCAGCACCTCTAAAACCTCCTATATCTTCGTCTCGTAGTTCTTCTGATGCATAACGCGTCAGTTCGCGCGCTATAGGTACATAACTCCAATGCCATTTTTCTTCTTCGTATCCGCTTGGTCGAGCAGCACTTTTAGCAGTATAGACTTGACAAAAACCGAACTTGCCGGCATTTTTGATGAGCCACTCATAGACTTGGAGTCCTTTGCCTTTTTCAAACCATTCATTTTCGAATTGGTTCAAATCAATATCCGTACCCCAATGATGACGACTCGTGCCGGGCATCGAACTATACCGCAAAATTGCTTTGGCTCTTTGGACGGGATCCCTATATGTTACGGATGCATCCTTACCGTTTTCTATTTTGGTTTGTCCGGTCCATTTTCGCTCCCAGATGCTTTTTTGATAATCAAAATTCCGCGCGGCAGATCGGATGATCAAATGGATTTTATCTTTTTTGGCTGCGGCATACATTTTTTTAAATGCTTCATAGGCTTCTCCGTGCAAGTATATATTTTTTTTAGTCGTATAGCTGCTGTCTATTTTGACAAATAACGGATGTCTTTGAGGATCAAAGTGTCCGGTAATAAATTTTTTTGATAAGATAAGGGACGAACTATCATCTACTACATTTGATGGTAGTTCGATATTTGCTGCCTTGATATTTTGCTCGGAATTTTGTTTTTCCTTACAGCCATTGATGATTAGGACTCCTGCCAAAAAGAAGATGCTATACCATTGTCTAAAACTCAAATTCTATATTTTTTGTTTTTTCTGCAAATAGATTTTCTTTTTCGATGACATCGATTATAGATGCCGGTACTTGTTTTTTCCATAAGGGGTTATTGCTCATTATTTTTTCTAAAACCTCCCAGCCATATATGTCCAAGGACTCAATATGAGGTTGGGAAACATTGACGATTTGCTCACTGTCGAGCAAATGCTTGTACAAAAATCTTATACCATCCGGCACGTCCATGTTGTCAGCAGTTACGATCATATTTCGACGCTTAGACTTGGCTGGATATACATAGATCTTGATATTGCGCGTAAATAATTCACCAAAAGCGACGAGCAGTCTCCCGTCTTGATTTCGTTCGTACTTCTCGCGAATGATTTGTTCTAACTCTCGGACACCAATGACCAAACCCAACTTTTTTATTTTATAGTCCGCCAAATAGTTGATCAGTTGTTGGTGGTTGAGGCAGTTAGAGACAATGACTGTTTTGCCCATGGCATTGAGACATTTGGCTCGTGCCAAAAAATCTTTCTCGGATATCTCCCCTGTGCGCATCAAATTGGTCAAGGTGATTTCAGCTAGCAGATGCGCTGCATCCTCTTCTATTTCTGATGCTCTTTTGAACTGTTCAAAAGAGCGTTCAAAAACATCTTCACTCACCAGAGTCGGTGGTCGATAAGTGCCTCGCACTACCATAAGATGCTTCTTGTACAAAAATTCGGAAGCGTGCTTGGTCATACCGTCAGGACCGAACATCGCTACATCTGTCAGTCCGTTTTGTACTTGCAGTAGTGCCAAACTTCTGTTATCTATATGCTCAAAATCAGGCCCAGTCAACCTGATCATATCAATAACTACACGATCACGCAACTCATCGATCAACGAACATACCAAATCCTCCATATCATCATAGTGATAAATACAGGCATAAATCAAATTGACACCAAGTATCCCGATGGCATCTTGCTGCTGGAGATTTGTGCTATCGAGCATACGCACATGGATTACCATATCATTGGGTGGAGTATCCGGCGCCAATTGAAAACGCAATCCCAACCAACCTTGAGGTATCACAGTTCGACTATAATTGATAGCAGTAACACTATCAGCAAATACAAAAAAATTAGTGTCCGGCCGATGGTCTTGGAGTCGCTCTTCCATCAAACGATATTCGTGATCGAGCATCTTATACACCCGAGATTCACACACATATCTACCACTAAGCTCTACTCCATATATGTCGTCCGAATAGACTTTGTCGTAGGCAGACATCGTTTTTGCTATCGTACCTACAGCCCCCCCCACTTTAAAAAAGTGACGCGCCACTTCCTGACCGGCTCCTATTTCTGCAAAGGTGCCATATACATGCGGGTTTAGATTGATCTCCAAAGCCTTTTGGTCTGTATCTAATCTAGTTCGCTTCATAAGTTATATCTTGTTTTTGTCGCCTACAAAGCTAATGTTTAGGCAGATAAACTCCTCATTTGCTTGCTTTTTTCAACAAATTTATTGGCTAAAACCAAAAATCACCTTTTTGGGTGACAGTACTTTTGCTCTTATTGTTCAGTTTTGTCTAAAATTAAGCTGTCGCTTATATATCGATAATTTTTTTTAAAATACTCCACAATGAAATCTTTAACCATTCTCTTTACACTCCTCTTGCCATATTGTATATTAGCTCAAACCCAACTCAGCATACCTGAAGATGGGCTTCAAGAAATTAGTATCCAAGGTAATCTGGCCGACGGTAACCAAATCCATGATTTGTCTTGGGCATGGAATAGTTCTGTTGCTTGTTTTCCGGCTACTGTTGCTGACAAGTTCAGCGGCCATCATGTACTATACCAAATCATAATACCTAAAAATACTGAGTACAAAATCAGCGTCATCCCAAAAGATTCACATGATGAACTCAGTCTCTATGCATATCAAGTAGGACTAAACAATAACTCCATAGTACCTGAGCTGAGTCAGTGTATCCGTTGTGAGGCGGACTACAAAACTGACCGAAAATGGAAGGGAAAAAAGAATGCTGAGCGACACATCCGAAGTATCCAAAATATCTTGGCTATCCAGCAACCATACAAAGCAATTATAGCTGTAGTGGGAGCTCATGGCCTCAAAAATGCAGCCTATACACTAAAGATAAAAAAATTGTAAAAAAAATTGTTTACCAAATAATTTTCAGAAATGTCTATTCCGCCTAAACTTACACCCAAAGAGCAAATCGTTCATCGCGAATTGATAGAGGGACTGGCCGGCAAAGATATCGCTAATAGATTGGGTATAAGTAACAATACTGTAAAGACACATATCAAAAATATTTATAAAAAGTACGAAGTGCACTCCAGAATCCAACTCATATTAAAGTCAATAGAAGAAAAGAACAATACGTAATGTATGCTACCTCCACAACCGAGATGTCTAAATCGAGGATCACGAGCGCATAAGCTGTCAAGCGCATAAGCGAGCTAACGCCTATAATGAAGGAGGATTGTGCCTTTGTACATATACTCAAATCAAGGCATAGAGCAACTGTACTACCAATAACTTGATGATCAACATGATCGGGAGCATAACCGTATATCCGATCGTAGGGATCATATTGTCCGTCCGGCGTTGTGCAAAATCCAATACCGCCGGCTGGCCTGCTGTCATTCCCATCAGGAGCGAAAAAGGTATCTTGAGCAGTTTGTAGCCTACGAGCAAGATGAGTAGTGTACTGAAAAAAGTCAAGATAACTCCCGCTCCGAAGATACTCAAGCCTTCAGTAGTCGTGACCGTCTCAAAAAAAGCATGGCCGGAGTTTATCCCGATTCCTGCCAATAAGAAGGTCAGTCCGATCTGCTGCAAGGTGAGATTGGCAGAGTATGGGAGGCTCCAAACGATATTGCCGGTTCGTCGTAGATTACCCAATACAAGTGCTACTAATAGCGGACCTCCGGCATATCCCAAACTAAAGCTTAGCCCTTCGGATAGTTTGATTTCGATCATTCCCAGCATGAGCCCCAGTGCCAGTCCCAGTCCGAAGGACAACAAATTGATATGACTGAGCTTGTCATACGAGTCTCCAAAAAGTTTTTTTATCTTGGGTATATCCTTGCGCTTGCCGAGTATGCGTACACGATCCCCTAACTCCAAGGCAGTGTCTTCCATGGCAAGAATCTCATTATCACCACGAGTAATCCGTGTGATTATTGCAGAAAATTTTTGATTGATATTAAGTGTGGATAGTTGCTGTCCTGCAATTTCCGGATTGGATACAAATACACGTCGTTGTGTGTACTCCGGATGTACTTCCTCCACTTCGGCCTCAATACACTTACCAAATAGATCAGCTATACGCTCCAAATCTTCATCATCAGCCACTATGACTACACGGTCACCCTTTTGCAGTATGGTATCATAATTGGTCATGATCCATGCATCACCTCGAAACAATCTCCCAAAAATCATTTTGTAGGGATAGCTCTGCTTGATCTCACGAATATCTTTTCCGATCACTTCGGGTGCAGTTATCTCTATAAGTCGATTCTCTATATTCTGCCGTATAGCAAACTGAGATTTTAGCTTTTTTTCTTCTGCTCCCAAATTTACTTTTAACAATCTGAGTGCTACCAGATAGGCTAACATTGCAGCAATGACCCCCATAGGATAGGTAAGCGAATAGCCGATTACTGCTTGTTTTTGGAGTAACTCCACTTCAGCCCCACCCGTCTTAATCGCAATAGCGTCCAGCAAAGCAGCGAGTGCAGGAGTATTGGTAAAACTACCGGCATATATACTCGCTGTACTGATCTTGGACAAATCAAGTACTATATAAATCCCTATCGTTACTACTACGGATATCAGAACAAATATTACCGAAAATCTAAAATTGGACTTACTGTGTTTTTTGAATGTGTGAAAAAAAGCCGGACCGCTCGCAAGACCTATCGAATAAACAAACATCGCCAAACCCAACAAAATAATAATCTCAGGTATTTTGAAACGTATGTCCATACCTCCGAATATGAGACCGGTGAAGAGTACAGCTGCAAGTCCCAAAGTCGTATTGCGAATGCTGATATTGCCCACAGCATAGCCTATGGCAATCACCAAAAAGAGTAATAGTAATGTATTCTGATGTAGTAGCTCTGTCATATATCGAATATTTAAAAAATGCTTTGTTGACAACAAAAAAAAAGCCCTCTATTCAGAAGGCTTCTATATCAACTTATATTCTCTTCTGATCTCTTAGTGTTCAGTATGTATGTTTTTTTTTCTCATCATAATGCAAATTTAGATGCTCTAACCACATAAAACGCTATGATGTTTCATATTTCTATTAATTTTATCAAAATTTAAGACCATAGCTGTTAAATTATTAGTCATCTAATTCCAAATATTATTTTGAAATTGGACATTTATTATTAATAAACTATAGTTTAATACTGCCAATATTAATTTATCAGAATTATATTTTTTATGTTAAAGCTTAATAATTATATCGATGGCACCCTAAAAACACCCCATAGCGGTACGTATCTCGATAACATCCATCCGGCTACCGGAAAAGTATATAGTTTGATTGCAGACTCTACAGAGGAGGATATACATCAGGCGGTTCGAGCCGCACAAACTGCCTTTCCGAGTTGGTCAGGGCTCTCACTCAAAGAGCGTCATAACTATTTGTTGAGGATTTCGCAATTGATAGCATCCAAATCCAAAGCATTGGCTAAAGCCGAATCCAAGGACAACGGGAAACCTCTATGGCTGGCAGAACAGGTAGATATCCCACGGGCTGTGGACAATTTTGAATTTTTTGCTACATCTATCCTGCATTTTAGTTCAGAATCGCATCAGATGCCCGGTCGTGCCATCAACTATACTTTGCGTAAGCCGTTGGGGGTCGTTGGGTGTATATCACCTTGGAATCTCCCACTCTATTTGTTTAGTTGGAAGATAGCTCCTGCACTTGCTGCCGGCAATACCGTAGTAGCCAAACCATCTGAAATAACACCGATGACCGCATATCTGCTAGCAGAGATTTGTATCGAAGCAGAATTGCCACCCGGAGTGCTCAATATCGTATTTGGGTCCGGACTCAAAGCAGGAGATCCACTGGTCCGCCATCCGGACGTTAAGGCAATTAGTTTTACGGGTGGGACAGCGACAGGGCGACATATAGCACAGGTAGCAGCTCCTATGTTCAAAAAACTATCTCTTGAACTCGGAGGTAAAAACCCCAATATCATTTTTGAAGACTGTGATTATGATCGCATGCTAAAAGTCACATTGCGTTCTTCGTTTGCCAATCAAGGTCAAATCTGTCTATGTGGATCAAGGATTTTTATAGAGCGTCCGATCTATGAGCGTTTTAAGAGGGATTTTGTAGAGCAGACAGCGAGTATGATGGTTGGAGATCCAAATGACCCCAATGTACATCTAGGTGCCATAGTCTCCGAGCAACATCTTGAGAAGATTTTAAGCTATATCGAACTGGCCCGAGAAGAAGGTGGCCGTATCCTGACCGGAGGAAAACGTGTATATCCGGCAGGGGAGCTAAAAGGAGGATATTATCTTCGTCCTACGATTATTGAAGGTCTGGACTACCATTGTCGTACCAATCAAGAAGAGATTTTTGGCCCGGTAGTGACCATCACTCCCTTTGATACAGAGGCAGAAGTATTGGCTATGGCCAATAGTACACCGTATGGACTTTCTGCTACAATATGGACGAATGACTTGGCGCGAGCTCATCGCCTAGCTGAAGACATAGAGTCCGGAATCGTCTGGATCAATAGCTGGCTCTTGAGAGATCTACGTACTCCTTTTGGCGGGACCAAACAGTCTGGTGTAGGAAGAGAAGGCGGAATGGAGGTATTGCGATTTTTTACGGAACCAAAAAACGTATGCGTGGCATATTGATTGGTCTTTTTACGCGAGCATAGCCCGTAGGCGTGACACCTTGGTATCTCCGTAGGATCGTGATCTATAAAAAAAAACCTCTGATTGTAGCACGATGGATGTGTCACACCTATGGCGCTTGTTATTCGATACATATTGTATATTACAAAGATGATGCTCCTAAGGAGCATCATAAAACAATAACTCCGTAGGAGCGACACCTTGGTATACAATGTACTATTGGTTTTAGGCTGTGCTTTTATTTCGCGTAAGCCACCAACCAAGCCATAAGCCGACGAGTCCCCATTGGACAATGGTATCAATAAGATCCGGAATCGAAGCCATCTCAAACCAGATGTTATCCATATAAGCGCTTAGTAAATATCCGATGAGGCCTACTGCCAGCGATACTAGAAGAGCTGTTTTGAAGTCTAGATTTGTAATTTTGAGTAGAAGCCAACAAAGTAGGAGTGCAGCGATAAGATTGGCTAGCCATCCTCTGAACATATTCATACCCATATTTGATGAAAAGCTGGAATGATAACTTATCGTCGCCCAAGGTTTGCCGTTGACAGATTTCATCAATGCTTCTTTTTCTTGTGCTGTAGCATCCGGAGTGTGCGTGGGTAAGAAATAGGAGCCGGGTTGGAGTTGTTCGCCTAAGACTTTTAATATAGCCTCTTGGTTAGGGGTATAACTGTACTGTGACTGATGGATGTTGAGCTGGCTCCATGACAAAAACTGCCAAATAAAAAGGATTAGACTAGATACTAGGGCACCGATTATTAGTTTTTTCATTTTGAATAGATTTTTGATTAATAATATTTGAGTCCTTAAATCTAACAAAATAATTGATAAGCAAATAACAATCCTACGTATAAAAATATTTATTGACCTATTTTCGTAGTGTTGGACTTAAGATATCTTATTCTATAAGAGAAAGTAACTATGGACTGTAGAACTATCAATCCCTTAAAACACCGAAGCCAATCAAAGGCTCCTCTCAAAAAAACTTGAAAGAATTACAACTCATCAAGTCGGAGAGCTCCGTAGGCGCGATACCTAGGTAGCTCCATCGGCGCGACACCTTAGTAGCTCCAATTATTGTTTCTTGCTCATCATTTTGATCAGGGCGATTTCGCGATATTTTTCAGCGACTTCAAGGGCAGGGATGCCAAAATACGTTTTGCCTTTTTCGAGATTTTTGTTGACTCCGGACTTGGCATTGATAGTGACATCGTCTTCGATGATAAGATTTTGGGCGATACCTACTTGGCCATAGATCCGTACACGATCTCCGATAATAGTTTTGCCTCCTACACCTACTTGTCCGGCGAGCAAACAGTGCTCTCCTAATACTACGCCGTGACCTATATGGATTTGGCTATCCAGTTTAGTCCCTTTACCTATGACGGTATCACCCGATACACCAGCATCGATCGTACATCCTGCGCCGATATAGACATCATCATGGAGTAGTACACGTCCTGCAGTAGTCCATTTGGCAAGATGGTCAGGATATTGTTTAAAGTAGAAGGCATCCGAGCCTATGATTGTATGGGGTTTGATATGTACACGCTTACCGATGATAGTATGATCTCCGATATAGCAATTGGCTTGGATATAGCTCCCTTCTCCGATAGTGACATTATGTCCTATGACGACACCGTGCTCTAAGATGACACTAGGGTGTATGGAGCAATTTTCTCCTATTTGTTGTGTATGTGCTTTGAAGGATCTATACCTTTTTATAAGTTTTTCGTAAGCCTGAAAGGGATCATCACAAATGAGTATTACCTTTCCGTTCAGGTTTTGGATCTCTTGATTGACGATGATAGCTGCTGCATCCGATGAGAGGGTACGGGGAAAATATTTTTCTAAGTCACAAAAAGTCAAATCACCTGGAGTGACCTTATGGATTTCGTTGATTCCGGTGATCTCTATGTCTTTATCGCCTACGAGTCTGGCTCCTATAAGTTGAGCGATGTGGGATACTTTTAATGGTATTTCTAATTTCACGCGGCTAATTTAACAATAATTATCAATGTGCTTCTACCCAATTGAGCCCGGTATCCATACTGACGACGATGGGTACTTGGAGATTGGGCAAAGCGGTTTTCATTTTTTCTTCTATTACAGGTGCTATAATTTTGAGTTCTGACTTATGAACGTCAAAAACCAGTTCATCGTGTACTTGGAGTATCATTTTAGTTTTGAGTTGGTGGTCTAGCAGATATTTATGTATGTCAATCATGGCGATTTTGATCAGATCTGCAGCAGTACCCTGGATGGGCGAATTGATAGCTATGCGTTCGGCACCGCTTCTGGCCATAGCATTTCTAGAGTTAATATCTCGTATTTTTCGTTTTCGTCCGATGAGGGTTTTGACAAAACCGTGTTGTCTTGCATAGGCTACGGTTTCATCCATATAGCGTTTTAGTCCGTTGTACTGTTTGAAATAGGCATCGATGAGGGATTTGGCTTCGCTTCGTTTGATGCCGAGCTGTCTGGACAGATTGGTAGCTCCTGCGCCGTAGATGATACTAAAGTTTACTGTTTTGGCACTGCGCCGTTGGTCAGGTGTTACGTGGTCATAATCTACTTCAAAGACTTTGGCTGCTGTGGCGCGATGGATGTCCAGGTTATTATTAAAAGCATCGAGCATAGCTTTTTCGCCGCTTATGTGGGCGATGAGCCTGAGTTCTATCTGTGAGTAGTCAGCTGCAAGCAAAACGAAATCTTCATTTCTTGGGATAAAAGCCTCTCTAATTTTTCTTCCTTCCGGAGTTTTGATAGGTATGTTTTGGAGGTTGGGCTTGTTGCTGCTCAGGCGACCGGTAGCGGTAAGTGCTTGGTTAAAAGAACTATGGATACGTCCGGTATGCGGATTGATCATTTTGGGGAGTGCATCTATGTAGGTAGACTTGAGTTTGGAGAGCATCCGGAAGCGTAGTATATCGGCTACGATATCGTATTGTCGGGCGAGTTCTGAAAGTTTTTCTTCACTGGTAGAGTATTGGCCGGAGGCTGTTTTTTTCCATCGGTAGGGTATTTTGAGTTGTTCGAATAGTATTTGTCCTACTTGTTTTGGAGATGCTATATTAAATGAGCCTCCTGCTTTTTGATAGATTTGTTCCTGTTTGGCGAGTATCTTTTTTGTGAGTTCAACGGAATATTTTTTGAGAAAAGGAGCGTCGAGATTGATGCCTTCATACTCCATATCGATGAGGACTTTGATGAGGGGAGCCTCGATCTGATGATAGATTTTTTCTAAGCCTTGGTTATTTAACTCAGGGTAGATTTTTTGATAGAGTTGTAGTGTAATGTCTGCATCTTCAGCGGCATAATCTTTAATTTTTTCCGGAGGGAGTTCAGCCATACTTTTTTGGAGTTTGCCTTTTTTGCCTATGAGCTCGGTTATAGGAACCGGGCGGTATTTGAGATACGATTCGGCGAGGTAGTCCAAATTATGTCTGAGCTCGGGCTCGAGCAAATAATGGATGATCATGGTATCATAAAATAAGCCCTGAAGTCTGATACCGTACTTGAGCAGGACTTTGGCGTCAAACTTAATGTTTTGGGCAATTTTTGCGATGTCGGGGTTTTCGAAGACTGTTTTGAAGCGATGGAGCCGACCTTTTGCTAGACGCTGATTTGGATCCAAAGGTACATAGTAAGCTGTATGGGCAGCCAAAGCAAAAGAGATGCCGACCAATTCTGTATGGAGTGCGTCGAGACTAGAGGTTTCGGTATCGAAACAAAAACTCTTTGCTTTTAGGAGTTTTTCAATGAGTTTTTCTATTTGTTTGTCGTCATCACACAAGATATAATGGTGTTTTACATCGTGTATAGTTTTGTCGGCCACATCATGCGCTTCTAAATGAGGGGATCCGGACATTTCTTGGAGGGTCTGATGGGAGAAAAGTTTGCCTTGCTGTCCGGAGGTACTACTTTGGCCGAGTATGGATTTGGAGAGGCTTTTGAACTCAAGTTCTTTAAAGATTTTGGATAGGGCTGCCTTATCCATGTTTTCGATACGATACTGCTTAGCATCAAAACGGATAGGGGCATTGGTATCGATTGTAGCGAGGGTTTTGGATAGTCGAGCTATGTCAGCGTTTTGGATGATACGTTCTTTGAGTTTGCCTTTGAGTTGATCAGCATGTTCAAGGACTCCTTCCAGGCTTCCGTATTCTTGGAGTAGTTTTACAGCTGTTTTGGGACCTACGCCGGGTATCCCTGGTATATTATCTACGGCATCACCTTGCATCCCGAGCAGGTCTATAACTTGATCGACTTTGTTGATCTGCCATTTTTCCAGCACTTCCGGTACGCCGAGTATTTCCACGTCATCTCCTCTTTTGCCTGGCTTGTAGATGTAGATGTGGTCTTCGACGAGCTGTGCAAAGTCTTTGTCCGGAGTGACCATAAAGACATCAAAGCCCTGTTTGGCAGCTTGTTTGGCGATAGTACCTATAAGGTCATCTGCCTCGTAGTTTTCGAGGGTGACGATAGGAATATTGAAAGCTTGGACGATGGATTGGATGTAGGGGAGTGCGATGGTGATATCTTCGGGTTGGGCATCTCTGTTGGCTTTGTACTCCGGATAGAGATCATTTCGAAAGGTTTTTCCGGAGAGGTCAAAACTTACGGCTAGATGTGTAGGTTTCTGTCGGATTATCAAGTCCCAAAGTGTGCGTACAAATCCTGTAATAGCAGAAGTGTTTAGTCCTTTGGTATTGTAGAGTGGTCTGGCGATAAAAGCATAATGTGCACGATAGACCAAAGCATGACCATCTAGCAAGAAGAGTTTTTTGTCGGACACCTGAATGGATTTAATTTATAAGGCGTGAAGGTAGGAAAAATGTAGATGGTATCTTGAGGGATTATGGATATAATCGTCCATAACGTCTGGGGAATGGAATGGTCTCTCGTAAGTGATTGATACCACATGCCCATCGTACGAGTCGCTCAAGTCCCAGACCGAACCCGGCATGGGGAACAGAACCATATCTGCGTAGATCGAGGTACCAATCAAAGTCTTCCATCGGTAGATGGTGTTCTTTGATTTTGCGTTGGAGTACATCTATATCGGTCTCTCGTTCCGAACCCCCGACGATTTCGCCATAACCATCAGGAGCTAATAGGTCAACTCCTTTGACGAAATTGGGATCTCCCTCTACTTCTTTCATATAAAAAGCTTTGATGGCTGAGGGCCAATTATACACCATAACCGGTGCATCAAAAACTCTAGTGAGGACTGTTTCGTCAGATGCACCGAAGTCTTCTCCATCCTTAAAGTTTTTTGCTGATTGGATCCATTTGGGGATATTGCGACATTGCTCTTCAGCATGAGCGATTTCTTTGCGTAGTTGGAGGATTTTGGATTCGTTATAGCGTCGCTCGCCTTTTTTCATACCGGCTTTGATAGCAGACTCACGCTGAGCGATATCCTCTTTGTGTGCGGTGATCAAGGCATTGGCTACAGCCAAATCCTCTTCTTGTACAGCGATAGCATTGCGCCCATTGACATCTTTTTCTCCGCGCAATATTTTGACAGCTTCCGTATAGCTCACACGAGGAAACGCTTGCTGGACATTTTCCAATCCGGTGATATCTCTTCCCAACAGTTCTAACTGTGTCTTGCATCGGTGGACTATCCGAGCGATGACATGTTTTACAAAGCGTTCGATGAGGTCCATATTGTCATCATTGTCAAAAAATGCCATTTCAGGCTCGATCATCCAGAACTCTGCAAGATGTCTCGGGGTATCAGATTTTTCTGCCCTAAAGGTAGGTCCAAAAGTATATATTTTGCCTTGTGCCATAGCCATGGCTTCACCATATAACTGTCCGGTCTGAGCGAGGTATGCTTTTTCTCCAAAAAAGTCTGTCTCAAATAGGGTAGTGCTCCCCTCAGCGGCATTGCCTGTAAACAGCGGAGAGTCCATCTGTACAAATCCCTCTCCCTGAAAAAACTCATGGATGCCCATAATGATTTCATTGCGGATGCGCATAATAGCCCATTGTCGTCGAGACCTGAGCCATAGATGGCGTTGATCAGCCAAAAATCGGACACCGTGCTCCTTATTGGAAATCGGATATTCTTCACTCAGTTGGATGAGTTGCAAATTATGGACTTGTATCTCATAACCTCCCATCTGCCGTTCATCTCTAATGATTTTGCCCCTTATAGCGATAGAGCTCTCCTGCGTTAGTCGTTTGGCGAGTTCAAACTGTTCTTGACCTACTTGATCTAGCGAGACGACTGCTTGGACAAAACCCGTACCATCTCTAAACACAATAAAGATATTGGTCTTACTGGTACGCATATTAGATACCCATCCTTTCAAGGTGATGTCCTTGTCCACATAGTTTTCGAGCTGATCTATATACTGGTGCATAGTACAAATAAATTTCTATGAAAAAGCGCAAATATAAGGAATGGCTGTCTCGATGCGTCAAAGAATAAGTTCTATATTCTTAAAAAATATAGCTATCACGTGTTAGAAACTTTATGACCTTGCCTGACAGCTTCCAGCATTTCGGCCAATAAATCAGGTTTTTTTTCGAGGGCATTGCCTACTACGACGATATCTGCGCCGGCCTGGACTGCATCGTAGGTTTGTTGTGCTGTGCGGATGCCTCCACCGACGATTACCGGGATTTCGAGGTATTTTTTAAGAGCTGAAATCATATTTGGGCTGACGGGATGGATGGCACCGGATCCGGCATCGAGGTAGATCATTTTCATACCGAGTTGCTGTCCTGCCAGGGCTGTAGCGATAGTGATTTGTGCTTTATCTGCGGGGATCGGGGTAGTATCACTCATATAGGCTACACTAGTTTTTACTCCCCCATCTATAAGTAGATAACCGGTAGGGATGATATCGAGCGAAGTCTTGTAGAGTTGAGGAGCTGCACGGACGTGCTGACCTATAAGGAGGTCGGGATTACGACCGGAGATGAGGGAAAGGAGTAAGATAGCGTCTGCCCGATTGCAGATCTGATAGTTATTGCCCGGAAATAAGACTACCGGGATGTCACAGTTTCGTTTGATATACCGCACGGTATCCTCCAATCGATTATCTATCAGTAAGCTGCCTCCGACAAAAAACAAATCTACTTTGCTACGTTGAGCGAGATCGACCGTCTCGGCCAGATGATCAAGCTTCATTTGATCAGGATCGATCAATACTGCAAACATGCTCCTATTATGTCTGAGTTGTTGTAAAATTTGGCGGTATATCGATGGATGCTGATGCATATTGTCGGGGCTAATATAAGTTATTTTTTATCGATTGCCTTTTTTAAGAAACAGTGCTATGATCCAAAAGCCAATGCCTATGTGCTAATCCTAAGTAAAAAAAATAGGCCGGCATCCCCCCGAATACCGGCCCCTGAAGATGATTAAAGGTTTTGAAACCCATAATCGATTGTATAGATGCATGAATCGTACCAATTTTTTGTTTTAGAGCTAATTTTTGAAAAATAATTTTGTCATAAAGTAACTTTCACGTGCCAAAATGACAGATATATGACTGTGGCACAAGCTTTGACATACTGATTATCGTATTAAAAGCACATTAATAAAAAATTAAAATAGATATGCAAAAAGGAAATATATCGGTACAGGCAGAAAACATTTTTCCTATCATCAAGAAATTTCTCTACTCAGATCATGAAATATTCTTGAGAGAATTGATATCCAATGCAATCGACGCAACGAGTAAGATCAAGACCTTGGCATCGAAAGGCGTGGTCAAAGAAGAATTGGGACGCTTGATGATCGAAGTGAAGATCGACAAAAAAGCCAAAACACTCACTATCAGTGATCGGGGGATCGGGATGAATGAAGAAGAGATAAAAAAATATCTCAACCAGGTAGCCTTTTCGAGTGCGCAAGACTTTCTGGACAAGTACAAAGACGAAAGCATCATCGGGCACTTCGGTCTGGGATTTTACTCATCCTTTATGGTTGCAGATCGCGTAGAGGTCATCTCCAAATCTTATGACGGTTCTGCTGCGCTCAAATGGTCATGCACAGGTGATCCCAACTACACACTCGAAGAAGCCGAACGCACTGAGCGAGGTACAGATGTCATTCTATATATATCAGACGATTCTTCTGAATTTTTGGAGGAGAACAGGATCGAAGATTTGCTAAAAAAATATTGTAAGTTTCTGCCTTTTGAGATCAAATTCGGTACAAGAACCGAATCCCATTTTGAAGGTGAGGGAGAAGACAAAAAAGAGATAAAAACCGAAGTGGATAACATCATCAACAATACGCATCCGCTTTGGAAAAAATCACCCTCTGATCTGAAGGATGAGGACTACAAGGCATTTTATAAAGAACTACACCCTTTCAGCCCGGATCCTTTGTTTTGGATTCACTTGAATATAGACTACCCGTTTAACTTGACGGGTGTCTTGTATTTTCCTAAGCTATCCAATAGTATAGAATTACAGCGAAATAAAATATCGCTTTACTCCAATCAGGTCTATATTACGGATGATGTCAAGGAGATCGTGCCGGAGTTTTTGACCTTGCTTCACGGGGTGATCGACTCTCCGGATATACCGCTCAATGTATCACGGTCATATCTGCAAAGTGATGCCCATGTCAAAAAAATTACCGGCTATATCACAAAAAAAGTAGCGGACAAGCTCCATGATCTATTTAAAAAGGATCGCGATGCTTTTACATCCAAATGGGACGAAATCGGACTTTTCGTCAAGTATGGCATGATCACTGATGAAAAGTTTTATGAAAAAGCTCAGAAGTTTGCCTTGTTAAAAAATACCGAAGGCAAATATTTTACACTGGGCGAATATCATAAACTGGTCAAAGACTCCCAAACAGACAAGCACGATCGATGTATCTACCTCTATACTAATAATCCAAAACAGCATGACAGTTATATCAAGGCGGCATTGGCCAAAGCTTATGATGTCATCGTGCTAGACCAAATCGTAGATAATCACTTCATCCAACAGTTGGAGTCCAAACTCGAAAATGTCAGTTTCAAACGCGTGGACGCTGATATCGTCAGTCAGCTGATCGAAAAAGATGAAGAATTGGAGTCTGTGTTAAATGAAAAGGAAGAAAAGAAGATCAAAGACTTATTTATCCACTCGCTCCAGCTGGATGAGCATCGCCTGAAGCTAAAGGCACTCAATCCCTCAGATCTGCCCATCGTAATCACACGTCCGGAATTTATGCGTAGGATGTCAGAAATGCAAGCCACTATGGGCATGGGTACAGCTGGTATGCAGATGCCGGATATGACGGAAGTGATCATCAATGGTAACCATCCTTTAATCTCCGGAAAGCTCATCAAGATGAAAAAAGGAGACAAACGAGATCGTTTTGTGAGCTACCTTTATGATCTGGCCAGACTCAATCAGAATATGCTCGAAGGAGAGGAGATGACGGCTTTTATCCATAAGAGTATCGAATTCGTAGAAAAATAATCTTCAAAAATTATATAATAGAAAGAGGCAGCTTTCAATGGACTTGCTGCCTCTTTTTATTTTCATACTATCGTTGCTACAAGTATCCTTACTGTTTGATGACTCGTACGACACCATTTGTATCTCGACTCAGCCATCGTATCATATAGAGTCCTGCCGGATACGAAGCTAAGTTGATATCGATGGTTGACTGACCAGACGATATTATAACGGAGTTGAGACGCTGACCACTTAGATTGAAGAGTTCTATGCGGCTGCGAAAATCCGTATTGGGGATATGCAGAGTAATTATGTCCTTCGCTGGGTTGGGGGATATAGTTAATGGAATCGAATGGTTATGTCTTGGTTCGGAGCTACTCGTGATCAGTTTATCGAGATCATGCCGAACTATAAAGCCACTACCACCGCTAAAGAAGTATTTTCCTCCGGGTGTCAGCGCTCCGGAACGATAGGAAAAACAGTTTTTTGCCAAAGGAGTCCAAGTAGTTCCATCATCCGTTGATCGCTGTAGGATGCCATTATTACCACTACCCCATCTGGATGCCAAGATAGATCCATCTTCCGGATTTCTAGTAAAGTCATATCCGCCTTGCACCGCACGCGGTACCCAAGTCTGACCTCCATCCATAGTCACAAAGCGAGTAGATCCATTACTAATCCATCCATTATCTTTATCTGTAAAAAAGACGGATACCATATTGTTCCAGTCCACTGAAGTTTCTGTCCAAGACTGTCCGCCATCCGTCGTGACAATAAACTGTTTGCTTCTGCCTACTCCATACCCTGTGGAAGCATCTAGAAAAAATATATCCGTGGGAATAAAATCCAAATCCGTTTGGATCGCTGTAAAATTCATCCCACCATCGGTAGAGAGATAAGCATAGTTAGTACTCATCAGATAGATATCACCGTTGGGTTTTTGACCAAAAAGAGTAGGTTTTTCGCTTTGAGGCATTATTTCTGCAGGTATCCATTCCGAAAAACTGACACCACTATCCGTACTAATTAGAGGTTTTGATCCTCCTAATATCACGAGTGACCCATTTTGGAGTATTCCCAAATTCGTGCAGAACTGGGATGTATTGGTCCAAGTATTACCACTATCTGTCGTTTTTTTTAGTTGATTGCCAAATATTGCATATCCGATATCTTCACTCTCAAAGGCTATGGCTCTCACCAATGTACGTTCGATC
>JAJRUR010000264.1 GCA_024277695.1 Bacteroidota bacterium
AAAATCGGGTGTCTTGAATACTGAGGAGACTACCGGCATGAGTAGATCGCTCACGAGGGATTTGATGACAGTTCCAAATGCAGCTCCCATCACAATCCCTACGGCCATATCCACCATATTGCCTTTCATTGCAAATTCTTTAAAATCTTTTAACATAGTTGTTTTGTTTTTGATGAATGAATAGACTGCTAATTTACTTAAATTTTTTTTTAGTAGGTATAGTAAGGTTCTATCTGCGTATCATATAAAAAAAGTTTCTATCGATAGGATAGAAACTTTTTTGGTAAAGAGCAGCTATTTCATTAAGGGATTAAAACCGGAGTTTGACAGTTTCACCGATCCAGCACCCTACTTTTACACTTTGTCCGGCTTGGAGACCTTGCATAAAAGCGTCTTCTTTTGCGGGTCTGGAATTATTATAGCGGTTGATTCGTTGTCCGGCTTGTACACCTACTGATGGGTCAATGTTTTTGGCATGGGCGTATTTGTCAATTGCTGCCAGTACGGCTAGACGTTGCATCCAACTATCGCCGCAGTTACGGCTGGTTGTGGCATACATATCACCGATAAGCATATAGGGTTTTCCCCAATTAGCCCTAAGGCCTGCGGCTTTTAGTGCAGTAGCGCGGGCAGCTCCATATTTCTTTTGTTTTCTGAACTGTATGGATGCAATTCTGAAATAGTACTCCGCTTTTCTATTTGGATCATCTTGCTTATTAGCGGCTTCTGTATATTTTGCAACGGCGGTATCATAATCACCTGCATCATAAGCCTTTTTAGCAATTGAAGCTGGATTTTTGGCTTCCCACTCCGCGAGTTTTGCGGCATTCATGGTAGATGCAAGCGTCTCATACTGTCGCTTTACTTCGACCATAAAGGGCTCTGTATTGCTACATCCTTGTCTGCTCAGATCAGCATAGATGCGCTTCATCATATCAAAGTTGGTTTTGTTCTCTTCGTAGAGGGGTTTGTATTTGTCCACGAAATACTGACAGTCATAGATATCACGCTCAATAGTTTTGAATACATTGTTGACTCTTTTCTTTGTAGTTTCATAATACTGTGCATAGTCTCCGGCTTCTTCGATATTGAAGTCTGCCACTTGTGATAGTTTTGCCTCTAAGGCTCTCACTTCATCTTTCGTCATTTTTTTATTTTGAAAATTATAGACGGCTATACGTGCCAAGGGCTCAAGTATGATATATTCGGAGATATTGCCCAGAAGATCGATTGACTTTTGGAGTACTTCGAGGTTTTCGGTATAGGGTGCATTGAAGGTATAAAACATTTCGTATCCCAAACGTCCATAGAGCATCCCGATTTTAGAGTTATAGCAGTCATCATCACAGTCTTTGACCTCAATTGCTCTGGATTCATAGCAGTTGATCATGCCGTTATAGAGGTCTATGATTTTTTTGCGATATGCTTCTTTTTTGGTTTCATCTTCGGTATTCTTATAAAAATATGTGTAGATGGCTATACCGTCTGAATAGTGAAAATCTCTACGGCCATCTGCAGTCGGTGCTGCCTCAAAAGCGATTTTCCAATTTTCAAAAGCGCCTTCATAGTTTTTTGATTTTATTTCTTGGCGATAGATTACATGAGCGTCCTCTATGGAACTCTTATTGGGCAGATCATTCCAGTTTTCGCACTGTGACCAACCATAGCCGGCTATTAGTAAGAACATCAAGCTGAATAAAATGTGTTTTTTCATTGTAATAAAAAGTTAAAAAGGTCTACAAAAAGTTTGAGTTAAGCTAAATCTTCCGCAAAAATATTAATTATATTTTCGTTTCAAAAACCATTGATTTGAATTAAAAGTAAGTCCGAGGTTGATTTTGAGGTAGTTGTTTTGGAGTATGTCGGTAACAACAGAACGTCCTAACTCTACTCCTAAGTTCACAAAAGAAAAATTTCTTGGTTTGATGAAGGGTAGTTCTATACCTGCAGTTACACCGTAATGGATAAGCTGTACATCGCTAAAGACTCTTGGGTCTGCGGTATAAAACGCTCCGAGCACATATTTGGATCTACTAAAAAGTTTTCGGATGGCATTGGGATTGGGTACGATGGTAGCACCGAGACTGAATTTCCAAGAATCTACTAATGGTATGAGTTGGTTTTGGCCATCGATTCCGATCTGGGCACCATTCGTATAGTCTGACCATTTTGAAAAGTAGTAGTTGGCACCTATTGACCAATTATGACCAGAGTTATAAAGAAATCCCAGATTGAGTTCTAGGGGGAGTTTGCCCATAGCTCGCATGTCTGTGGCGGTTTTGATGGTATCGATTTGGCGATCAGCGATACTGAGTACTTGGATGTCAGATCGTGTATTGAAAGAGGTGTTACTATGCACTGTTGCTCCGATGGTTAATCTCGGAATGCGAATTTCGGCGAGGTTTTCTTTCTCTTTTTTATCCATAAACTCGATATCATGCATGACACCAAGGTTCCACACGAAGCCGGAGACACTATATCCATTACTGATACGTGCAGTGCGCGAAAAAATTTCGTCGGTTGGTCTCAGATTGATTTCGTTTTTGATCG